>JAUMVG010000014.1 GCA_030530315.1 Clostridia bacterium
TTTCTTGCTCTACCTGTTCCTTGGCTACAATCCCACAACTTTCCGTGAAGAACCTTCAAATTGGCCTTCGGCAGCCGCCAGAGGCCGACACAGTCGCCAAAACGCGAAAAGCCGCTCCACCCCCGATGGGGAATGGAACGGCCTTTTCAATATTTTGCCGATCAGATGAACTCCAGGATCACCATCTCGGCGGCGTCGCCGCGACGGGGGCCCTTCTTGACGATGCGGGTGTAACCGCCGCCCTGGCCCTTCTCCTCGGCGCGCTTCTTGTACTTGGGCGCGATCTCGCGGAAGAGCTTCTCGACGACCTGATGCTTGACGTCCTTCTGGCGCTTCTTGAAATCGTCCTTGTCCTCGCCCTCGTTCTGGACGGCGGGGATGTCATACAGATAGCGCATCACCTGACGACGGGCAGCCAGGCGGGCGGGGCTGTCGTTCTGCACGGTCAGCTCTTCCACCTGCTTCTTGTCGTTCATGTGCTTCTTGGTCACTTCGACGGTGTTATCACACTGACGCATGGCGATGGTCACGAGGTGCTCAGCCAGAGACTGAACTTCCTTGCCGCGCGCCAGAGTGGTTTCGATCTTGCCGTACCAGATCAGGTTGGTCACCTGATTGCGAAGCATCGCCATTCTCTGGTCGGTCGGCCGGCCCAGCTTGCGATTGGCCATTTCTGGTTCCTCCCTTGATGCTTATGTCGGTTTCAAAGGTTGGAATCCGCTTTGGGATTCCACGCTTCGGCCCGATGCCGAAGCCGCGCCCCGGTTATTCGTCGCTGGTCTTGAGGGAGAGGCCCAGAGCGATCAGCTTCTGCTCGACTTCCTCAAGGGACTTTTTGCCGAGGTTGCGCACCTTCATCATGTCCTCCTGATTGCGCTGAACCAGCTCGGCAACGGTGTTGATGCCGGCGCGCTTCAGGCAGTTGAACGCACGGACGGAGAGGTCCAGTTCCTCGATGGTCATCTCAAGAACCTTGCTCTTGTCGTCGGTCTCCGGTTCGTTGTAATCGACGCGGACGACGTTCACGGTCAGGTCGATGAACAGGCGCATGTTATTGGTCAGGATCTGCGCGGCGGAAGCCAGGGCTTCCTTGGGCAGGATGCTGCCATTGGTCCATACCTCGATGGTCAGCTTGTCATAGTCGGTGACCTGGCCCACACGGGTGTCCTCGACGGAATAACTGACCTTGCGGATGGGGGTGAATATGGAATCAACCGGGATCACGCCGATGGGCATTCCGGCGACCTTGTTGCGCTCCATTGCGAGCTGCTTGTTCCGCTCTGCAGAAACGTAGCCTCTTCCCTTCTCGAGGGTGATGGTCGCCTGCAGGTGACCGCCCTCGGAAAGCGTAGCGATGTGCAGTTCGGGGTTGACGATTTCAACTTCATCGTCCGCCTTGATGTCGCCCGCGGTGATTTCGCAGGGACCATACGCATCGATGGAGACAGTCTTGGGCTGCTCCGTGAAGAGTTTCGCAGAGAGAAGCTTGATGTTAAGGATCAGTTCCGCAACATCTTCCTTCATGCCGGGAACGGTCGAAAACTCATGCTGAACGCCCTCGATACGGACGCTTGTCGCGGCCACGCCCGGCAGCGAGTTCAGCAGCACGCGGCGCAGCGAATTGCCCAGCGTCTGGCCGAAGCCGCGCTCCAGCGGATTGACGACAAACTTGCCATAGCGATTGTTCTCGCCGACTTCCACACGTTCAATTTTGGGCTTTTCGATTTGATCGATCACTCAGCGTTTCCTCCTCTCCTGTCGCGAAAACGTGAAACCGTTTCCGCGGTGCTGCCTATGCCGCGGCGGGGAGCTTTGTATCCCTCCCGCGCGGCATACAGGCACTGTCTGCAAATGAACAGCAATTAGCGGGAGTAGAGCTCGACGATCAGGTTTTCAGCAACCTCATAGTCAATGTCTTCGCGGGACGGCAGCGCGGCGATCTTGCCCTCGAAGGCCTCGGGAGCCTTCTCGATCCACTGGGGAACGGTCTTCTTGCCGTACTCCTCCAGCAGGGTCTTGAACTTCACGGAAGCCTGGGACTTCTGGCACACCGCCACCACGTCGCCGGCCTTGACCAGCGCGGAGGGGATGTTGCAGCGACGGCCGTTCACGGTGAAGTGGCCATGGTTGACCAGCTGGCGCGCCTCGCGGCGGGTGCTGGCGAAGCCCATGCGGAACACGACGTTGTCCAGGCGGCGCTCCAGGTACTGGAGCATGATCTCGCCGGTGATGCCGCGCTTGCGCTCGGCCATCTCATAATAGTGATAAAACTGCTTTTCCAGCACGCCGTAGATGAACTTGACCTTCTGCTTCTCCATCAACTGCTTGCCGTATTCAGACTGCTTGCGACGCATCTGGGGCTTGGGGTTGCGATTGGTCTCCTTGGAGTAACCAAGCACCGCAGGAGACAGACCCAGCGCCTTGCATCTTTTCAGAACGGGCTGCGTATTCTTAGCCATGTCCGGTTTCTCCTTTCAATTATACTCTTCTGCGCTTGGGCGGGCGGCATCCGTTGTGGGGGATGGGCGTCACGTCCTTGATCATGTTCACTTCCAGACCGGCGGCCTGCAGGGAACGGATGGCGGCCTCACGTCCGGAGCCGGGGCCCTTGACGTACACTTCGACGGTCTTCAGGCCATACTCCATGGCGGCCTTCGCGGCGGTCTCAGCAGCAGACTGGGCGGCAAAGGGCGTGGACTTCTTGCTGCCGCGGAAACCCAGTCCGCCAGCGGAAGCCCAGCTCAGCGCGTTGCCGGCGGTATCCGTGATGGTCACGATCGTATTGTTGAAAGAAGAGCGAATATGGGCTGCGCCACGCTCCACGAGCTTCTTCTCGCGGCGCTTGCGGGTAACCCTTTTCAGCTTCGGCTTTGCCATAGCAAATATTCCTCCCTGATGTTATCAGTTATCTGTGGATTACTTCTTCTTCTTACCGGCAGCCTGCTTCTTCGGGCCCTTGCGGGTACGGGCATTCTGCTTGGTATTCTGGCCGCGCACAGGCAGGCCGCGACGATGGCGCAGGCCGCGGTAGCAGCCGATCTCCATCAGGCGCTTGATGTTCATGGAAACTTCGCGGCGCAGGTCGCCCTCTACCTTGACGTTGTGGTCAATGTAGTCGCGCAGCTTACCGATATCCTCTTCGGTTAGGTCCTTAACGCGGGTATCCGGGTTAACGCCCGTGGCCTCGATGATGTCGTCTGCGATGTTGCGGCCAATGCCGTAGATATACGTCAGGGCGATTTCGATGCGCTTCTCCCTGGGAAGGTCGACACCAGCAATTCGTGCCATGTGTTGTTTGCACCTCCAACATGCTTCTATGCGTTGTGTTGAAAACCGGCGATATTGCCCGTACATAGTTTGGGCAGCATCAGTCCCGCCCTTCGGCGGAACCGAAGGCCATGCGGCCTCCGCCTGCGCCCGCGCGTCTGGCGTAACGCCCGGACAGATATTTGAAAGAATTTCGAAAAACGCACGGGTAAGTCGCGTCAGCCGCTCCGAAATTCCGTCAGACTAAAAGATTATAGCACAGTTTCCACTGCGCTTCTTTCATATTTTATGGACCGTCTGTTAAATTTTACGGCTTCTTATGTTATTTCTTGGATTTTGGACGATTTTTGCATGGACTTCATTCATTCCCACGAATTCCATGCAATCCATTCCATTATTTTGAGCAGTGAAGAACGGCGCGGGAATCTCTCCCCGCGCCGTTCGCCAATGGTCAATCTCAGCCCTGCTTCTGCTTATGCTTGGGATTCTCGCAGATGACCATGACACGGCCCTTGCGCTTGATGATCTTGCACTTCTCGCAGATGGGCTTAACGGAAGGTCTCACTTTCATGATGACATAACCTCCTATCTTCATCGGATCGCGCCAGCCGTTCAACCGTTCGGCTGAAACGATCTGACAGGATAATCTGGGTCAGCTCTTGGAACGCCAGGTGATTCGACCGCGGGTCAGATCATAGGGCGAGAGCTCAATCGTTACTTTGTCGCCCGGATAGATGCGGATGTAGTTCATGCGCATCTTGCCGGAGACGTGCGCCAGTATCTTGTGCCCGTTGGGCAGCTGTACTTCGAACATGGCGTTGGGAAAGGACTCAGTGACAACGCCTTCAACTTCGATAACATCAGACTTGGACAAGCTTTTCCTCCTCCTCACTCAGCCATGAGCGCAACTCATGATCCTGCACAGGCTGCCCTTTCGCCAGCCTGGCCTGCAGCTCGGTCACCACGATGCCGGTGGGCTTCAGGTGCCTGCGCCGCTTTTTCTTTTGGCGATCCATCTTTCGCAGCTCGCCATTGGCGATCATTACGAAATCGTCGTCCACCTCCCCCACGACCAGGAAGCGTCTTCCCTGATCGCGGCCTGCCTTTGAAATGACGATGCTGCCGATCTCTATGGGCAATTTCTTCATTTCAGTACCTCCGACACCTTCATGCCGGGATAAGACAGTATCTCGGGTTCCCCGTCTGTAATCACCAGGGTGTGCTCGTAATGGGAGGCCGGTCTTCCGTCCCGGGTCACGATGGTCCAACCGTCGTCCAGCTGATTGACCCGCCACGTTCCCATGGCGATCATCGGCTCGATGGTAATGGTCATCCCCGGCTGCAGCCGAACGCCGCGGTGGGGATTGCCGTAGTTGGGCACATTCGGATCCTCGTGCATCTCGGTGCCGATTCCGTGACCGCACAGGTCACGGACGACGCCGTAGCCGAATGATTCGGCGTAGGCCTGCACCGCGTGGCCGATATCACCCAGGTGATTGCCGGCCACCGCCTGCTGGGCGCCCAGCCAGAAGCACCTTTCGGTGACATCCACCAGCTGCTGGTTCTCGGGCGAACCGCCGCCGACAACCACGGAAAACGCGCTGTCGGACTGCCAGCCGTCCAGTATGCAGGTGCAATCGATGGACAGAAGCTGCCCCTTGCGGAGCTTGGTTTTGTTTGGGAAGCCATGGACGACCTGATCATCCACAGAAGCACAGATCGAAAACGGAAAGCCTTCGTATCCCTTGGAAGACGGTATTCCGCCTCCCTCCCGGATCAGCCGCTCGGCCATCTGGTCCAGATGCAGCGTCGTGACGCCCGGCTCTATTTCCTTGCGCAGCTCCTCGAGCACCCCGTGCAGGAGCACCCCGGCCTTGCGCATCTTCGCTATCTGTGATTCATTCTTGATCGTGATCATGTGTCACTCCAGAGACGCGAGGATGTTCTTGAACACGTCCTCAGGTTTGGTATCGCCGTTGACGGTCTTCAGTCGGTTGCCCTCGATCAGACGCGGTTCGGTAACGCCCTTGTAGTAGTCGATCAGCGGCTCGGTGGAATCGTGATAGGCCTTCAGGCGCGTCGCGATGGTCTCGGGCTGATCGTCGTTGCGCTGGTACAGCTCGCCGCCGCAGATCGGGCAGGTATGCTCGTCCTCCAGCTTGGAGATGTGGAAGGTGCCGTGGCACTTGCCGCAGACCCGCCGCCCGGTGAGGCGGCTGAGAAGCCGCTCATCGGGAACGGTGATGTCCACGACCGCCTCGGGCGGATCGATCTGATCCAGCGCCATGGCCTGGTCCACCGTGCGGGGAAATCCGTCCAGCAGGTAACCGTTCTTGCAGTCGTCCATGGCCAGGCGCTCGCGCACCATGGCGATGGTCACGCTGTCGGGAACCAGTTCGCCCGCGTCCAGATAACGCTTGGCCTCGAGGCCGGTGGGGGTCTCGTTCTTGATGGCCGTACGGAACATATCGCCCGTGGAGATGTGCGGCACGCCCAGGTGCGCACTCACTCCGACTGCCTGCGTGCCCTTACCGGCACCGGGAGGGCCCAGAAAGATCAGCTTCATACGGTACCTCCAGGGATCAGTTCAGGAATCCCTTGTAGTGGCGCATCAGCATCTGGCTCTCCAGCTCGCGCATGGTCTCCATCGCAACGGAAACCGCGATCAGCAGGGAGGACGCCGCGAAGGGCAGGCTGACGCCGGCGATCGCGTAGATGATCATCGGAACCACGGCCAGGACCGCCAGATAGATCGCGCCGAACATGGTGATGCGGCGGGTGATCTTCTTGATGTAGTCGCTGGTGGGCTTGCCCTGGCGAATGCCGGGGATCATGCCGCCATTGCTCTGGATATTCTTGGCAATCTCAACGGGATTGAAGGAAATCTCAGAGTAGAAGAAGGTAAAGCCGAAGATCATCAGAGCGAAGATCAGCTGGTACAGCAGATGGGTGGAGCTGACGTGCGCGGTCCACCAGGCATTCGCACCGGAGTTCGGGAAGAACGCCAGGATGGTGGCCGGGAACTGCATGATCGCGTTGGCGAAGATCAGGGGCAGCACGCCGGAGGCATTCAGCTTCAGCGGGATGTGCGTGGACTGACCGCCGTACATCTTGCGGCCAACCATGCGCTTGGCATACTGGATGCGGATGCGGCGCTCGGCCAGGTCGACCAGAACGATACCCACAACCAGGATGATGAAGACCACCAGGGAAGCGATGACAGCGGGAATGCTGACGGCTTCGGGATGGGTGAAGATGTTGTAGACATTGGTGCCTACGCTGCGCGCCAGGTTGGAGATGATGCCGGCGAAGATCAGCAGGCTGATGCCGTTGCCAATGCCGTTCTCGGTGATGCGCTCGCCCATCCACATGGCGATCGCGGTGCCGGCCGCCAGGCAGAAGCCGATGGTCAGCAGGCCCAGGAAGCCATTGGTGGCGTTGGCATGCAGGCCGATGGTCAGCGCGATGGCCTGAATGAAGCCGAGACCCACCGTCACGTAACGGGTGATCTGGGCGATCTTCTTGCGGCCCTCTTCGCCTTCCTTCTGGAGCTCCTCCAGCTTCGGAATGGCGACGCACAGCAGCTGCATGATAATCGAAGCGTTGATGTACGGCGTGATGCCCATGGCCATGATCGTGTAGTTGGACAGATCAGAGCCAGTCATCGAGTTGATGAAGCCCAGCAGGGAGTACCGCTCCAGCGCGGACGCGATCATGCTGGTGTTGACGCCGGGAGTCGGAACGTAGCACAGCAGACGATAGATCAGCAGCATGCCCAGCGTATAGAGGATCTTCTTACGCAGCTCTGCAATCTTCCAGGCATTCTTCAATGTCTCGCGCATATCAGAACACCTCTACTTTCCCGCCTGCCGCCTCGATCTTTTCTTTCGCGGTCGCGGTGAACTTCGCCGCCTTTACCGTCAATTTTTTGGTGATCTCGCCGTTGCCGAGGATCTTCACGCCATCCTGAACGTTCTTCAGGATGCCGGACTCGATCAGCTCGACGGGGGTGACGGTCGCGCCGTCCTCAAAGATGTTGAGGCGCTCGACGTTGACCGTCGCATACTCCGTGCGGAAGTTGTTGGTGAAGCCGCGCTTCGGCAGGCGCATGGTCAGAGGCATCTGGCCGCCTTCGAAGCCGGGCCGCTTGCCGCCGCCGGAGCGGGCCTTGGCGCCCTTGTGACCTTTACCGGAGGTCTTGCCCAGACCGGAACCCGTGCCGCGCCCGAGGCGCTTCGGGGCCGTGGTAGCGCCCACGGCGGGTTTGAGATCATGAAGTTTCATGGTTTCCAGACCTCCTTACTCTGCTACTTCTTCGACCTTGACCATGTGCTTGACCTTGAAGATCATGCCGCGGATCGCGGGATTGTCTTCCTTGACGACCGTCTGGCCGATCCTGTGCAGGCCCAGCGCCTGGATGGTGGCGATCTGGTCCTTCAGGCAAGCGATGGTGGACTTGGTCTGCGTAATCTTAAGCTTCATATCGTTGTACCCCCTTAACCGAGCAGCTCTTCAACGGACTTGCCGCGCATGGCCGCGACCTGCTCGGCGCTGCGAAGCTGCTTGAGTCCTGCCAGGGTGGCGCGAACCATGTTGATCTTGTTGTTGGAGCCGATGCTCTTGGTCACGATGTCCTTGATGCCAGCGGCTTCCAGGACGGCGCGCACCGGGCCGCCGGCGATAACGCCGGTACCTTCGGGAGCGGGCAGCATCTTGACCTTGCCGGTTCCGAACACACCCACGACCTCGTGGGGAATGGTGGTGCCGTTCAGCGGAACGGTGATCATGGACTTCTTGGCGTCCTCAAGGCCCTTGCGAATGGCCTCGGGGATTTCAACGGCCTTGCCCATGCCGCAGCCGACGGTGCCGGGGTTCTCGGTGTCGCCAACCACCATCAGTGCGGAGAACCGCATGTTGCGGCCGCCCTTGACGGTCTTGGAAACGCGATTCACGGCAACCAGCTTTTCCAAATACCTGTTATCTTCTTCTCTGCGCTGCATTGCGATGTTTCCCTCCTAATTTAGAAGTCCAGACCGCCTTCGCGAGCGCCAGCTGCCAGCTCGGCCACGCGACCGGTGTAGATATAGCCGCCACGATCAAAGACGACTTCCTTGATGCCGGCCTTGATGGCGCGCTCGGCGACGATCTTGCCGACCAGACGGGCCTCGCCCTTCTTGTCGCACTCAGCCAGCTGAGCGGCAATTTCCTTCTCCACGGTGGAAGCCGCGGCCAGGGTGTTGCCGGCTACATCGTCGATAACCTGAGCGTAGATGTGCTTGTTGCTGCGGAATACGCACAGCCGGGGACGAGCGGGCGTCCCGCTGATCTTTTTGCGTACGCGCTCATGACGGATCTTGCGAACCTCGTTGCGATCACGCTTATTAAACATTTGCGGTACCCTCCCTCATTACTTCTTACCGGCTTTGCCTTCCTTATGGCGGACATACTCGTTCTCATAGCGAATGCCCTTGCCATGATACGGCTCCGGCTTACGGATGGCGCGGATGTCGGCGGCCACAGCGCCGACCAGCTGCTTGTCGATGCCCTTGACGGAGAAGTTGACGTTGCTCTTGTCCACTTCGAACTCGATGCCGGCGGGAGCGTCAACGATCACCGGGTGGGAGAAGCCGATGGCGATGTTCAGCTGATTCTTGTTCCACTCAGCCACACGCCAGCCGACGCCTTCGATGTGCAGTTTCTTCTCGAAGCCCTGGGTTACACCGACAACCATGTTGTGGATCAGGGACCGGTACAAACCATGCATCGAGCGGTGGGGCTTGCTGTCGGACGGGCGGGAGACGATCACTTCGTTGCCAACCTGCTCGACCTTGATATCCTTATTAACCTTCTGACTCAGTTCACCCTTGGGGCCCTTGACCGTCACGGTGTTGTCGTCCGCGATGGTTACGGTGACGCCGGCGGGAACCGGAATCGGAAGTCTACCGATTCGACTCATTCTAGTGCACCTCCAAATTTGTTACCAGATATAGGCCAGAACTTCGCCGCCGACACCCGCGTTGCGGGCTTCCTTGTCGGTCATCACGCCCTTGGACGTGGAAACGATCGCGATACCCAGGCCGCCCAGGACCTTCGGGATCTCGCTGCTCCTGGCGTAAACGCGCAGTCCGGGCTTGGAAATGCGCTTGAGGCCCTTGATGACGGACTCCTTGCCCTGAGCGTACTTCAGAGTCACCTTGATCTGGCTCTGAACGCCGTCATCGATATAATCAACAGACTTGATGTAGCCTTCATCCAGCAGAATCTTCGCGATTGCCTTCTTCATGTTGGAAGCGGGAATCGTTACGCTGTCGTGCCTGGCAATAAGGCCATTACGGATTCTGGTGAGCATATCCGCGATGGGATCATTAATAACAGCCATTTCGTTACCTCCTTAATTACCAGCTGGCCTTGCGCACGCCCGGGATCTGGCCGGCATAGGCCAGTTCACGGAAGCAAATGCGGCATACGCCGTACTTGCGCAGAACGGAGTGCGGACGGCCGCAGATGCGGCAGCGGGTGTAAGCGCGGGTAGAAAACTTTGCGGGCCTGGCCTGCTTAATCTTCATGCTTGTCTTAGCCACGTTGAATTTCCTCCTTCAATCAGGCCTGCTGGAACGGCATGCCCAGAAGGCGGAGCAGTTCCTTGGCTTCCTCATCGGTCTTGGCAGTGGTGACGAAGATCATCTCCATGCCGCGGATCTTTTCAACCTTGTCGTACTCGATCTCGGGGAAAATCAGCTGCTCGCGAACGCCCAGGCTGTAGTTGCCGCGGCCGTCGAAGGCCTTGGCAGACACGCCGCGGAAGTCGCGCACGCGGGGAAGCACGATGCTGACCAGCTTGTCGGTGAACTCATACATGCGGTCGCCGCGCAGGGTAACCTTCGCGCCGACGTTCATGCCGGCACGCAGCTTGAAGTTCGCGATGGACTTCTTCGCCTTGGTCACCAGGGGCTTCTGACCGGCGATGGTGGTGAGCTCTTCGACAGCCTGCTCCAGCGCCTTGGCGTTGTCCTTGCAATCGCCCAGGCCCATGTTGATGACGATCTTCTCCAGGCGCGGAATCTCCATCACGTTCTTGTACTCGAAGCGCTGCTGGAGCGCCGGCACAACTTCCGCGCGGTACTTATCCTTTAATCTAGCCACTGTGCTAATCCTCCCTTAACATCAGTTGTCAAAGACCGCTTTGCACTTCTTGCACACGCGGCGCTTGCGGCGGGACATCTTGCCCTCGCCTTCGATAAACACATGGCCGATACGAGTGGGCTGGCCGCACTTGGGGCAGATGACCATCACGTTGGAGGCGCTGATGGGCGCTTCCTTCTCGATGATGCCGCCGGGCATGCCCTGTCCGCGGGGCTTCTGGTGCTTCTTCACCATGTTCATGCCTTCGACGATGATCCGGCCGGTCTCGGGGAAGACCTTCTGAACCTTGCCAGTGTTGTCCTTCTTGTTCTTGTCCTCGCCGGAGATGACCTTGACGGTATCGCCGACTTTCACTTTGAGCTTAACTGCCATGGTTGCACCTCCATTAAAGCACTTCGGGCGCCAGCGAAACGATCTTCATATAATCCTTTTCGCGGAGCTCGCGAGCCACGGGCCCAAAGATGCGGGTGCCCCTGGGCTGCTTCTGTTCGTTGATGATGACGGCGGCATTGTCGTCGAAGCGGATATAGGTGCCGTCGGGACGACGATACTGCTTGCGCGTGCGAACGATAACGGCCTTGACGACCTCGCCCTTCTTCACGGCGCCGCCGGGAGTGGCGGACTTGACGGAAGCGACGATGACATCGCCAACGCTGCCGGTGCGGCGGAAAGAGCCGCCCAGCACGCGGAAGCACATGATTTCCTTTGCGCCGGAATTATCGGCCACCTTCAAACGGGTTTGAGGCTGAATCATATTATAACTTCCTCCTTGTGGGTGTTCGCGGGGCCCTTGGGGCCTCCGCTATGCGGCTTACTTCGCCTTCTCGATGATCTCAACCAGGCGCCAGTGCTTGTCCTTGGACAGCGGGCGGGTCTCCATGATCTTCACGGTATCGCCGATGCCGCACTGGTTCTCTTCGTCATGAGCCTTGATCTTGTTGGTCCGGTTCATGATCTTGCCATACAGCGGGTGCTTGACGCGGGTGCGAATCGCGACGACGATGGTCTTGTCCATCTTGTCGGAAACAACCACGCCGATACGAGTCTTACGCATGCCTCTTACTTCAGCCATTTTCAGTTGCCTCCTTTCGCGTTACGCCTTCTTCTCGGCCAGCTCGCGCTGACGGATGACGGTCTTGACCCGCGCGATGCTCTTCTTGCAGTCGCGGATCGCCGCGGTGTTCTGCAGCTGACCGGTCGCCAGCTGGAACCGCAGGTTGAAAAGCTCGCTCTTCTTGTCCTTCAGATCGGTGTCGAGCTCAGCCATGGTCTTGGCCTGCAGGGCCTTCAGTTCGTCCTTGGTTTTCACTGCTCTTCACCACCTATCTCAGTCTCGGCAGCTTCCTTCACGACTTCACGCTTGATGAACTTGGTCGTGATGGGCAGCTTGTGGGCAGCCAGGCGCAGGGCCTCGCGAGCCACTTCCTCGGGGATGCCGGCCATCTCAAACAGCACGCGGCCGGGCTTGATAACGGACACCCAGTACTCCGGGGCGCCCTTACCGGAACCCATTCGGGTCTCAGCGGGCTTGGCGGTGATGGGCTTATCCGGGAAGATCTTGATCCAGACCTGGCCGCCACGCTTGGTGCGGCGGGTCATGGCCTGACGGGCAGCCTCAATCTGGTTGGAGGTCACCCAGCCGGGCTGGGTCGCCACAAGGCCGTAATCGCCGTAGGCGAGGAAATTGCCGCGCTGGGCCTTTCCCTTCATGCGACCGCGCTGCTGCTTGCGGTGCTTGACTCTCTTGGGCATCAGCATGACTTAATTGCCTCCTTCCTTACGCTCAGTGCGCTCGCCGCGGGGCGCGCGATCGCCGCGCGGGCCACGGTCGTTTCTGTCGTTCCTTCTGCGGTCACCGCGGCCGGCGAAGGGGCTCTTCACGTCGGTGTAGCCGGCGAGCACCTTCTTGCCGTTCTGCGGCAGAACCTGACCCTTGTAGATCCACACCTTGACGCCGATGCGGCCGTAGGTCGTCTTGGCCTCGCAGAAGCCATAGTCGATGTTGGCGCGCAGGGTCTGCAGCGGGATGGAGCCCTCGTGATAGCCTTCGGAGCGGGCGATATCGGCGCCGCCCAGACGGCCGGAAACGGTGGTCTTGATGCCCTTGGCGCCTGCCTTCATGGAGCGGGCGATGCTCTGCTTCATGGCGCGGCGGAAGGAAATGCGCTTCTCCAGCTGCTGGGCGATGTTCTCGGCAACAAGGGTCGCGTCGCAGTCGGGGTTCTTGATCTCCATGATGTCCAGGGCGACCTGGCGGCCGGTGAACTGCTCGAGCTCCTTCTTCAGGGCCTCGACGCCGGCGCCGCCCTTGCCGATCACGATGCCGGGCTTGGCGGTGTACACGGAAACGTGCAGCTTGGCGCCGGTGCGCTGGATATCAATCTTGGAGATACCGGCGGTGTTCAGCTTTTCCTTCAGCATCTTGCGAAGGTTGTAGTCTTCGATCAGGTTGTTGGAAAAATCCTTTTTCCCTGCGTACCACTTGGTGCTCCAGTCCAGGATGACACCAACGCGGGCGCCGTGGGGATTAACTTTCTGTCCCATTTTATATCCTCCCTCACTTCTGGTCGAGCACGATCGTAATGTGGCTGGTGTGCTTTTTGATCATGTCGGCACGACCGTGGGAACGCGCCCAGTAACGCTTCAGGGTCGGGCCCTGGTTGGCGTACACTTCCGCGACATACAGGCTGGAGCGATCCAGCTCCTTGACTTCGGCGTTCGCGATGGCGCTGTTCAGCAGCTTCTCGACCACCGGCGCGGCGCTCTTGGGCGTATACATGAGGATTGCCAGCGCATCGTCAACCTGCTTGCCGCGAATCAGATCCACAACGATCTTGGCCTTGCGGGGAGCAACGCGGACGTACTTGGCAGTCGCGCGGGGGCGCTTATCGGCATTGGCCTGGCGCGCCGCGGCCTTCTCTTTTACACGAGTTGCCATATCTTTTCTCTCCTTCCGTTACTTGCGGGATGACGCTTTTTCACCGGCGTGTCCCCTGAAGGTACGGGTGGGGGCGAATTCGCCGAACTTGTGTCCGACCATATCCTCGGTTACATAGACCGGAACATGCTTGCGGCCGTCATGGACGGCAACCGTGTGCCCGATGAAATCCGGGAAGATCGTGGAGGAGCGGGACCAGGTCTTCAGAACCTTCTTGTCGCCGCTGGCATTCATCTCCTGCACGCGCTTGAGCAGCGCGGGCTGAATGAAAGGACCCTTTTTAACAGATCTGCTCATATGGTTTGCCTCCTTTCAGGCCTTACTTGTTCTTGTTGGGACGGCTGATGATCAGCTTGTCCGAATACTTGCGATGCTTGCGGGTCTTGACGCCCTGGGTCTTCTTGCCCCACGGGGACATCGGAGCGGGCATACCCACCGGAGAACGGCCTTCGCCGCCGCCGTGCGGATGGTCCACAGGGTTCATGACCACGCCGCGGACGGTGGGACGGACGCCCATGTGACGCTTGCGGCCGGCCTTACCGATGCGCACGTTGCTGTGGTCGGTGTTGCCAACCTGGCCGATGGTGGCGCGGGCGTTCATGGACACCTTGCGAACCTCGCCGGAGGGCAGGCGGATCTGGGCGGCGTCGCCCTCCTTCGCCATGACCTGGGCGGCGGTGCCGGCGGAGCGGACCATCTGGCCGCCGCGGCCGACCTTGATCTCGATGTTGTGCACCAGGGTGCCCAGCGGGATGTTGGCGATCGGCAGGCAGTTGCCGGGCTTGATGTCGGCGGTGGGGCCGGACATCACGGTGTCGCCAACCTTCAGGCCCAGAGGCGCCAGGATGTAGCGCTTCTCGCCGTCCGCGTAGTACAGCAGGGCGATGAAGCAGGTGCGGTTGGGATCGTACTCAATCGCCTTGACGATGGCGGGGATGCCGTCCTTCTGGCGCTTGAAGTCGATGATGCGGTACTTGCGACGCGCGCCGCCGCCCTGGTGGCGAACGGTGATCTTGCCCTGGTTGTTGCGGCCGGCCTTGTGGCGCAGATCCGTGACCAGAGAGCGCTCGGGCGTCTTCTTGGTGACCTCTTCGAAGGTCAGAACCGACATGAAGCGCCGCGCGGGCGAGGTCGGCTTGTACACTCGAATTGCCATAGTGTTTTACTCCCTTTCTTTCTTTGACCCTTTATCGGCGGGCCTGACCATTGTGGAAGCCCCGGCTCTGCCCGGGCTTCAAGGGGTTGCCCCCAGGGGAGGTCTTATTCCTCCTCAGCCATGCCCTCGAAGAACGGGATCGGCTTGGAATCCTTCTTCAGGGTGACGATGGCCTTCTTGACCTCGGGGGTGCGGCCGGAGAAGCGGCCCTGGCGCTTGATCTTGCCGATCGTGCGCATGGTGTTGACGGATTCGACCTTCACGCCTTCGAAGATGCTCTCGAGGGCCTGCTTGATCTCAGTCTTGTTGGCGCCGACGGCCACCTGGAAGGTGAACTTCTTCTCAGCCATGTCGGCGTAGGACTTTTCGGTCAGAACCGGCTTGATGATGATGTCATATGCGCTCTTCATTCTGCATAAACCTCCTCAACCAGCTTCACGGCGTCCTGGGAGATGATGAACTTGTCGCAGTTCAGAATGTCCACGACGTTCAGGCTGCCCACGAAGGTGGTCTTGACGTCCTCGATGTTGTTCGCGGCGCGAACGACCATCGGCTCGACGTCCTTGGTCACGATGAGGGCCTTCTTGTCGGCGCCCAGGGCCTTGAGCATCTTCACGATGTTCTTGGTCTTGGCATCGGCCTCGGCCAGGGTGATGTTGTCCACCACGATGATCTCCTGCTCAGCAACCTTGCTGGACAGGGCGCTCTTCATCGCCAGGCGGCGGACCTTGCGGGGCACGCTGATGCGATAGTCGCGGGGCTTCGGCGCGAACACCACGCCGCCGTGGGTGAACTGCGGGGCCCGGCGGCCATGATGGCGCGCATTGCCGGTGCCCTTCTGGCGATAGATCTTACGGCCGCCGCCGCGCACCTCGGTGCGGGTCAGAGCGGACTGGGTGCCCTGGCGCTGCGCGTTCATGTAGGCGCGCACCACCGCGTGCATCGCGGGAACGTGGGGCTCGACGCCGAAAACCTCGTCGGAAAGAGCGATCTCACCGACTGCGGCGCCCTGCATGTTGAATACTTTCACATTTGCCATGTTTGCGTCCTCCTATTAACCCTTGACCGCTTCGCGAACGATCACGAGGCTGCCGTTGGCGCCGGGGACAGCGCCCTTGATCATGAGCAGGTTGCGCTCGGCGTCCACCTTGACGACCTCCAGGTTCTGAACGGTGACGCGGTCGCCGCCGTACTGACCGGCCATGTGCTTGTTCTTGAACACGCGGGACGGGTCAGAGTTGGCGCTCAGGGAGCCAACGCCGCGGTGGTACTTGGAGCCGTGGCCCATGGGGCCGGTGTGCTGGTTCCAGCGCTGGATGGCGCCGGTATAGCCGTGACCCTTGCTGGTGCCGATGACGTCGATCTTGTCGCCTTCGGCGAAGACGTCGCACTTGATGGTATCGCCCACGGAGTAGCCGGAGATGTCCTCGAACCGGAACTCGCGCAGGTGCCGGGCGGGCTTGACGCCGGCCTTGGCAAAGTGACCTTGCTCGGGCTTGTTGAGCAGTTTCTTGGCCCGCTGTTCGCTGAGCTCATCGAAACCGACCTGTACCGCTTCGTAGCCGTCGGTCTTCGCGGTCTTCACCTGGGTGACGGTGCAGGGGCCCGCTTCGACGACGGTGACCGGCACCAGGCGACCGTCAGATACGAAAATCTGGGTCATGCCGATCTTCTTGCCGAGAATTGCCTTTTTCATGGTTACACCTCTTCTGATTAGTACAAACCGCTTTGCAGTTTGCCTCGGGGCTCTCGCCCCTATTGATAAGCCGTAAGCCTCGGGGCTTCAATCGGACGATGTCCTTCGGGCTACGCAGGATGCCCTCCGTTCAGCGCGTCCGTCCACCCTTCGTGCGGGGAGACAGGCTCCTTACAGCTTGATCTCGATTTCAACGCCCGCCGGCAGATCCAGCTTGGTCAGAGCGTCTACCGTCTGGGAAGTGGGCCGCAGGATGTCGATCAGGCGCTTGTGGGTGCGCATCTCGAACTGCTCGCGGGAATCCTTGTGCTTGTGGGGGGAACGCAGGATGGTCACGATCTCCTTCTCGGTGGGCAGCGGGATCGGGCCGGACACGCGGGAGCCGGTGCGCTTCGCAGTCTCGACGATGCGCGCCGCGCTCTGGTCGATGATGGAGTGCTCATAGGCCTTGAGCTTGATGCGGATCTTCTGGTTTGCCATGGTTTTTCCTCCTGTTTGAACTCATGCACACGCTGCCGGGCGTGTTCTGTTGTTTTTTCTTTCGACGGGCATGAGCTCCGTCGTCCGATTGTCGGACATAGTCCCCGGAAATTACCGGCTGGGCGCCTCGCGCCGGGTTTAAACGCGAGCCGCGTTTAACACCGCAACCTTCCGGATCATCCCATTTGTCACCTTCGCGGGCGGGCTTGGCATCCGGCGTTTCCGGCAAAAACGCACATGGATAGCCCGGCACACGACTTTACTATTATAGCCCATATCCCATGATTAATCAAATTAAATATGTGATTAGATTGTTATTTTTAGGAGAAATCTTGTCCCACCCCGCCGCTTTCGGACATATGCCGGGAGCGGAAGGCCCTCATGCCCTCCGCTCCCGTGAATTATATATAGGAAATCACCCTCAGAACTTCAGCACCGCGACGATGCCGCCGATGGTCTTGCCGTCGTCCGTGCTGATGGCGATGCCGCGGTTGGCGTCGCCGTCCTTGGAGAAGGTGTACACGTCCACGCCGTCCACGGTGGTCTTTTCGCCCTTCTTCCAGCCCCTGGCGGTCAGCTTGACCAGCGCCTCCTCCAGGGTCATGCTCACGTCCACGCCCTGCAGGCTGTACTTCGGCTTGGTGGCGGGGTTCAGGTCCACCTGGCAGCTGTCCTTGGTCATGATCAGCGCCAGCTGGCTGTTGTAGTACATCACGCCCTCGAAATCGGGGTCGTTGTCCTTCTTCAGCTTCAGCTTCTTGGCGTACTTCACGAAGTTCTTCGAGCTGCTGGTCAGGGTGCCGTACACGTCCGTCAGCTTGGCCTTCACGGTGACCTTCACGGTCTTGCTCAGGCCGTTGTGGGTGGTGACGGTCACGGTGGTGGTGCCCTTCTTCCTGGCGGTGATCACGCCGCTGGAGGACACGGTGGCGATCTTCTTGTTCTTGGCGGAGTAGGCGTACAGCGTGTCGCTGCCCTCGTTCAGGGCGGGCGTCACCTGGAACTTCTCCTTCACGTAGAGGGTCACCGCCTCGGCGTTCAGCGTCATGCTGGTGGGCGCCGGGCCAGCCATCACGTACACGGTGCACTTGGCGGTCTTCTTGTTGAAGGTCCTGGCGGTGATGACGGCCTTGCCGCTGCCCACGCCCTTCACGTTGCCCAGGGCGTCCACGGTGGCCACCGCGGGGTCGCTGCTGGCGAAGGCGATGGCGGAGGCGGTCTTCTTCGGCAGCGTGGCCACCAGCTGCTTGGTGTCGTCCTTGCTGATCAGCAGCTTCTTCTCGGACAGGGTCACCTTCTTCGGCGCGGACAGCACCGTCACCTGGAAGACGGCCAGCACGGTGGTGTCGTAGCCCACGGCGATGCCCACGGTGCCCTTCTTCTTCGCGGTGATCACACCGCTGGAGCTGACCGTGGCCACCTTCTTGTTCGAGGAGGCGTAGATCAGCGTCTTGCCCTCGGCGCCCGGGATGGACGAGCCGACGATCTGGTACTTCTCCTTCACGCCCAGCTTCAACTCCACGGTGGCGGGCTCCGCGAAGGCGACCGCGGGCACCACCAGCGCCAGCATCAGCAGCAGCGCCAGCATCTGCTTGATGAAACGGGTATTCATGTTATCCCCTCCAAAATATGTCATTCACTGTGCTCTGTCATTATACCCCCCGCCCATGAGCAACTCAAGGACAGCGGTCTGAGAAAAATCAGGCAAAATATTGACCGGCGCGGCGTTGCGCGGGCAGGGGCGCCATGTTATAATAGAAGCCGTAACAACCTTGCAAGGAGCTCAGTACCGATGCGCATCGTTCAATTTTCCGATTCCTTTCTGCCCATCATGGACGGCGTGGGCAACGTGGTCTACCAGTATGCCCAGAACATCGGCCGGAAGGGGCACGAGTGCTACGTGGTGGCCCCCCAGACGGACACCGGCTACCGGGGCGGCTTTCCCTTCGAAATCGTGGATTACATCGGCGTCCCGCTGCGGCACATGAAGAGCTACAAGATCGGCGTTCCGGTGCTGGACATCCACTGCCAGAACCGGCTGAACGCCATCACCGCGGACATCGTCCATGTCCACAGCCCCTTCATCGCCGGCCAGGCGGGCCTCGCCTACGCCCAGCGGCTGGGCTGCCCCGTGGTGGGCACCTTCCACTCCAAGTACTATGACGACTTCCTCCAGGTCACCGGCATCGAGCTGCTGGCGGAGGTGGGCGTCAAGCACGTGGTCAACTTCTACGAGAAGTGCGACGAGGTGTGGGCCGTCAGCGCCTCCTCCGCGGACACGCTGAGGGGCTACGGCTATTCCGGCGACATCCGCGTGATGCCCAACGGCACCGACGTGCACCCGGCGAACGACGCCCTGGCGCGGCAGGTCGCCGAGGACTACGGCCTGGACGACGGCGTGCCGGTGCTGCTCTACTGCGGGCAGATCAATTGGAAGAAGAACCTGCGCCGCACGCTGGAGAGCTGCGCGCGGCTGACCCACCCCTTCCGCCTGGTGCTGGCCGGCCAGGGCCCCCACGAGAAGGAGGTGCGCCAGCTGGCCCGGTCCCTGGGCATCGACCAGCGCGTGCTGTTCACCGGCCACATCGGCGACGCGGACACCCTGAACGCCCTCTACCGCCGCGCGGACCTGTTCCTGTTCCCCTCCCTCTACGACACCTCCGGCCTGGTGGTGCGGGAGGCCGCCGCCATGGGCACCCCCTCGGTGGTGGTGCGGGGCAGCAGCGCCGCCGAGGGCATCGAAGACGGCGATAACGGCTACCTGTGCGCGGACGACTCCGAGGACCTGGCCCGGGTGATCGACGGGATCCTGGCGGACCCCGAGGCCCGCGTCCACGCCGGGCAGCGCGCCTTTGAAACCATTCCCATCCCCTGGTCGCAGCTGGTGGACGACGTACTCGACCGCTACCAGGCCCTGCTCCAGGCCCACGGCGCCGCTTCGAAATAGCGGGCCTCCCCCACCCCCGCTGACCGTCATTTTACAGGAGGTATTCCATGATCCAGTTTCCCTCTGATTTCATCTGGGGCGTCGCCTGCGCCGCCTACCAGTGCGAAGGCGGCTGGGACGCCGACGGCAAGGGCCCCAGCATCTGGGACGACTTCTGCCACCAGGGCCAGATCGTCAGGAACGGCGATACCGGCGACACGGCCTGCGACTCCTACCACCGCTGGCGCGAGGACGTGGCCCTGATGAAGGCCCACAACGTCAAAGCCTACCGCTTCTCCATCAGCTGGCCCCGGGTCATCCCCGACGGGGATGGCGAAGTGAACGAGGCCGGGCTGCGCTACTACGACGACCTGGTGAACGCCCTGCTGGAGGCCGGCATCGAGCCGATGATCACCCTGTACCACTGGGACCTGCCCAGCGCCCTGGAACTGAAGGGCGGCTGGCGCAACCGGCAGATTGCCCAGTGGTTTGGCCGCTATGCGGACCTCATCGCCCGGCGCTTCAAGGGCCGGGTCCGGCGGTTCATGACCATCAACGAGCCCCAGTGCATCACCTTCCTGGGCTACGGCGTCGGCACCCTCGCCCCGGGGCTGAAGCTGCCCGACGGGGAGCTGGCCCGAATCTACCACAACATCGCCCTGTCCCACAGCGCCGCCCAGCGGGCCATCAAGGCCGTCATTCCCGACGCGCAGGTGGGCTTCGTGTCCTGCGGCTCGCTGGCCTTCCCCCAGGAGGACACCCCCGAGGGCCGGGAGGCCGCCTACCGAGCTTCCTTCGACCTGTCGGACAACTGGGGCTTCCGCTTCAACCTGGTGCTGGACAGCCTGGTGCTGAAGCGCTGGGACGACAGCGCCCCGGCGGCGGTGAAGCGCTTTGTCAAAACCATTCCCGAGGGCGATTGGGCGCTGATGGAGACCCCGGACTTCATCGGCATCAACGTGTACAACGGCCAGATGGTGGACCGGGACGGCAAGCCGGTGCCCCACGTCGCGGGCGCGCCGCTGACCGCCTGCAAGTGGCCCATCACCCCCGAGGTGATGCACTACGGCCCGCTGCATGTCCACCGCCGCTACGGCCTGCCGCTGATCATCAGCGAGAACGGCCTGTCCTGCAACGACATCGTGTTCATGGACGGACAGGTGCACGACCCCAAGCGCATCGACTTCCTGCACCGCTATCTGGCGGAGCTCTCCAGGGCCGTCGCCGAGGGCGCGCCGCTGCTGGGCTACCTGCACTGGAGCTTCCTGGACAACTTCGAGTGGAGCTCCGGTTACGACGAGCGCTTCGGCCTGATCTACGTGGACTACGCCGACAAGCGCCGCATCCCCAAGGATTCCGCCCGCTGGTACGCCCGCGTGATCGAGACCAACGGCGCCTGCCTGAACCCCGCCGAGTGATGGTTCCCATAGTGCGAATGCCAAAACACAATCGCCCCTGCCGGTTTTGCCCGGCAGGGGCGATTTCATGTCAATCGTCTTTCAGCGGTCTCCCCGGGACGATCAGAAGTGGATGCCCGCGACGATCTGGCCCACGGTCTCCATGTCGATGCCCGTGGTGTTGATGCTCATGTTGCCAAACACGCCGTTCTCGTTCAGGGTGACGGACAGCATTTCCTCGTCGATGCTGCTGATGCTGACCTCGCGGCCCTCTACGGGCACGAGGGAGCCATCCTCGCCCACCACGTAGTTTTCTGCGTGATCGTTGTCCGCGTAGAACATCAGGTAGGCCGCGGCTTCGCCGTTGGCGTCGGCCAGGGTGATGTCCACCCAGTCATAGGCGGTGTCCACCTGGGTGTCGGACACGCTCCAGCCCTCGGGCAGCCAGGTGATCTCCGGCATGCCGTAGGGCAGCACGCCGTCGTCCTCGACCTCTTCCGAATAGTCGTAGTCGTCGCCGTAGTCGTCGCCCTCGCCGTCGAAGTTTTCGGCGTTGTAATCGTAGTCGTAGTTCTCAACCTCGGTCTCGACCACGCTGCCCAGGTTCATGAGCGCCTGCACGCTCTCATCGGCGGTCAGCTTCTGCGCGTCAGCGGTCAGGGAGCCCAGCACCTGCATCAGCGCACCCTGCACGCCCTGATCCTCGCCCAGGGCATTCAGCGCCTCGTCGGACAGGTCGTCGATCACCACGGCGGCCTCATGGCCGTTGGCCTGGTCCTCGATGGGCGCGTCGGTCACGTCCACGTCGAAGCTGACGGTGAAGCTGTTGCCATCGGCCATGCCGGTCAGCATCACGGTGTTCGTGCTGGTGCCCTTCGCCTCGCGGATGCCGTTCAGGGCCAACAGGACGTCGGCTTCATGCCCGTCCACGACCCGGAAGGTCACGGCGTAGGCCGCGCCGCCCTCTTCGTCGGAGGTCTCGTTGGCGCCCATGTCGATGTAGGCCACCTGCTCGCCCTCCTCGGCGACGTTCATGGTCATGTTGAAGCTCATGGCCTCCGCGGTGATACTGCTGTCGGCGGTGATGGACACCGCGCCCTCGTCCATTTCGTAGTCGCAGCTCATCCTGCCGGTGTTCCAATCGCCAACCTTGGTGCTGTGGATGTCGAACACCATCGGCGGCAGCTCGGGGATCTCGATCTCCTCGGGCTCTTCGGCCTCTTCGTTCTCTTCGGGCTCGTCGTCCCCGTCCTCCGCCTCATAGGCCTCCTGCTGGGCCTGGGCGATCTGCTGCACCATGGCGCTCATGTCCACGGTCATCGTGGCGTCCATCACGTCGACCTCGCCGTCGTCGGACAGCATCTCAACCACGTCCATGCGCATCTGCAGGCCGGTCTTGGCAAACAGGTCCGCGAAGCTGGTCATGCCGTTCAGGCCGCTCTCCTCGGGCAGCATGCCGTAGAGCTTGAACATCGCCTGGTAGTAGGCATTCAGCGCGTCGTCGGAGGTGTACAGCGTGTCGATCAGCTCCGCCAGCTTGTCGCTCTCGATGGCGTAGCTGTAGCGGGTCACGGCGTACTCCTCGCCCTCGATGGTCGTGGTCACGGCCTCGCCCTCGCCCCGGTCGATGATCTGGGCGAAGATCTCGTTGCCCTTCTGCTGGATCTGGTCGCGGTATGCCTCGTCCTGCACGGCCTCGATCAGGCCCGCGTAGGCGGGAACGTATTCGTTCATCAGGAAGTTCGCCAGCTCGGCGTTTTCGCCCTCGGCAAGGCCCTGGACCATCTGGCTGGCCTGCTCGCTCAGCGCGTTCAGCGCGTCAGCGGAAACCCGCGCGGCAATGCCGCTCTTCACGAACAGCGCCGTGATGCCGTCGGCCTCGCTGGCGCCCAGCTGGATCGGGAACAGCGCGTCGCCGTTCACATCCAGGCCGAAGTCAAACACCGCCTTCTCGCCATCGGTGTACGCGCCGAGCCTCAGGGCCGGGGCGACGTCCACGGTTTCGTCATTGTAAGTAATGCTCAGGTCGTGGAGCGTCATCGTCCTCGCCGCCTCGGCGGGCTGGCCGTCGGCTCCGGCGCCCGTCAGCATCATGGCAAGGGAAATGAAGATTGCCAGGATATTCAACGTCATGTCTCTTCCTCCTTTATGTTTCGCCTGCCGCATCCCGCGGCCCGGCGTCGGTTGTTCAGAGGGGCTCTCCCCTCGCAGGGTGTCCCCATCTTAGCACGAAAGCCCCCGCAAAGCAACCGAATTTGCCCCAAATGCGAAAAAAGGACAACCAATTGTCACTTTCATCACACCAATGCGCAGCCCTCGCGGGGCTCTGTGTGTTTAGACGCGCGGCGGCGCGGTTTGGTTGCGCGCCCCGGAAATATAATATTGCATATATATTCATTCTATTCACCGATTATGCCGTTATTTAACATTATATTCTTGAATTTCCCGGATTCATACGTTATAATTATAAATCAAACAGATCATTATTATCCGGAGGCACGCTATGAATCTCAAGGGCAAGAGCTTTTTGAAGCTGCTGGACTTCACTCCTCAGGAGATCACCGGCCTGATCGACCTGGCCGCCGAGCTGAAGGCGAAGAAGAAGGCCGGCATCCCCCACGACACCCTGCGGGGCAAGAACGTGGCGCTGATCTTTGAAAAGACCAGCACCCGCACCCGCTGCAGCTTCGAGGTGGCCGCCTACGACCTGGGCATGGGTGTCACCTACCTGGACCCCACCGGCTCCCAGATCGGCAAGAAGGAGTCCATCGCCGACACTGCCCGGGTGCTGGGCCGCATGTACGACGGCATCGAGTACCGCGGCTACGGCCAGGAGATCGTGGAGGCGCTTTCAAAGTATTCCGGCGTCCCGGTGTGGAACGGCCTGACCAACGAGTTCCACCCCACCCAGATCCTGGCGGACATGCTCACCATCCGCGAGCGCTTCGGCACGCTGAAAGGCATCAAGCTGGTCTACATGGGCGACGCCCGCTACAACATGGGCAACTCGCTGATGGCCGGCTGTGCCAAGCTGGGCCTGGACTTCGTGGCCTGCGCCCCGAAGAAGTACTTCCCCGACGCGGGCCTCGTGGCAGCCTGCCGGGCGGTCGCCGACGAGACCGGCGCCACCCTGAGCTTCATCGAGGACCCTGCCGAGGCCGTCAAGGGCGCCCACGTGGTCTACACCGACGTGTGGGTCTCCATGGGCGAGCCGGACGCGGTGTGGGAGGAGCGCATCCGCGACCTCTCCCCCTACCAGGTCAACGCGGCGCTGATGGAAGCCGCCGGCCCCCAGGCCGTGTTCATGCACTGCCTGCCCGCCTTCCACGACCTGAACACCGGCATCGGACGCCAGATCCATGAAAAGTACGGCCTCACCGCCATGGAGGTCACCGACGAGGTGTTCGAGGGTCCCCGGTCCATCGTGTTCGACGAGGCTGAGAACCGCATGCACACCATCAAGGCCGTCATGGCAGCGACGCTGTGACAGCTTACATTATGGACGGGGGAGCAAGCTCCCCCGCCATTTCCACCCCCTCCAGATTTTGCTTGAGACCCAAAGGTCTCCGGCCGCAAAATCTGCAAAGAAGGCATTTTTACTCTGGTCGACAGGCTCCCTGCCGCAAAAATGCCCGCGTCTCCGCCGCACATGTCGCCGGAGACGAATGACAGTCGAGGCGCTGCCGCCCCCGACACCCCAGGCAAGTGAGTGAGGTAACGCTATGTCCAAAGCCTATTTGATCCTCTCCGACGGCACCGTCTACGAGGGGGAGCGCTTCGGCGCGGAACGGGATTCCACCGGCGAGCTGGTGTTCAACACCGGCGTGGTCGGCTACATCGAGACGCTGACCGACCCCAGCTACTGCGGCCAGATCGTCATGCAGACCTTCCCCGCCGTGGGCAACTACGGCATCATCGAGGAGGACTTCGAGGGCGAGTGCCGCCTGCAGGGCTACGTGGTGCGCGAGTGGTGCCCCGAGCCCAGCAACTTCCGCAGCCAGTACACGCTGAACGAGTTCCTGAAGCGCAACGGCGTGCCGGGCATCTGCGGCGTGGACACCCGCGCCATCACCCAGCACATCCGCGACAGGGGCGTGATGAACGCCATGATCGCGGACCGCGTGCCGGAGGACCTCTCCGCGCTGCGGGCCTACGCCGTCACCGGCGGCGTGGCGCAGACCTCGGCAAAGGCGGAGGCCCTGTACCCGGCCAAGGGCGAAAAGGTCTGCGATGTCACGCTGGTGGACTACGGCACCAAGCGCAACATCATCCGCGAGCTGTGCGCCCGGGGCTGCGCCGTGCGCGTAGTGCCCGCCGACACCTCCGCGGAGGCCATCCTCGCCGGGCATCCCGACGGCGTGATGCTGTCCAACGGCCCCGGCGACCCGGCGGAAAACACCGCCTGCATCGCCGAGATCAAAAAGCTCCTGGGCAAGGTGCCCCTGTTCGGGCTGTGCCTGGGCCACCAGATGCTGGCCCTCGCCGCCGGCGGGCAGACCACCAAGCTGAAGTACGGCCACAGGGGTGGCAACCAGCCGGTGATCGACCTGGAGACCGGCCACACCTACATCACCAGCCAGAACCACGGCTACGCGGTGGTCTCCGAGAGCCTGCCCGTGGGCAAGGTCCGCTACGTCAACGCCAACGACCGCACCTGCGAGGGCATAGATTACCCCGACTGGAACGCCTTCACCGTGCAGTTCCACCCCGAGGCCTGCGCCGGTCCCAGGGACACGAGCGTGCTGTTCGACCGATTCGTGGGAATGATGACTCACTCCCGGATCTGACCTCCCTCCGAAAGGAGCTATAAACATGCCACTGAACAAGGATATCAAAAAGGTTCTGATGATCGGCTCCGGCCCCATCGTGATCGGCCAGGCGGCGGAATTCGACTACGCCGGCGCCCAGGCCTGCCGCGTGCTGAAGAAGGCGGGCGTAAACGTGGTGCTGGTGAACAGCAACCCCGCCACCATCATGACGGACAAGGCCCTGGCGGACGAGATCTACCTGGAGCCGCTGACGGTGGAGACCGTCAAGCGCATCATCGAGAAGGAAAAGCCGGACAGCATGCTGGCGGGCCTGGGCGGCCAGACGGGCCTGACCCTGGCCATGCAGCTGGACAAGGAGGGCTTCCTGCAGGCCCACGGCGTGAAGCTGATCGGCACCAACGCCGAGGCCATCGACAAGGCGGAGGACCGGCAGCTTTTCAAGGACACCATGCAGGCCATCGGCGAGCCGGTGATCCCCTCGGACATCGCCGAAGACGTGGACACCGCCCTGGCCATCGCCGAGCGCATCGGCTACCCGGTCATCATCCGCCCCGCCTTCACCCTCGGCGGCACCGGCGGCGGCGTGGCCCACGATCCCGGGGAGATGGCCGCCGCGGCCCGCACCGGCCTGGACGCCTCTCCCATCACGCAGATCCTGGTGGAGAAGTTCATCGCCGGCTGGAAGGAGATCGAGTTCGAGACCATGCGGGACGCCGCGGGCAACTGCATCGCCATATGCAGCATGGAAAACGTGGACCCGGTGGGCATCCACACCGGCGACTCCATCGTGGTGGCCCCGACGCTGACCCTGGCCAACAAAGAGTATCAGATGCTGCGCAGCGCGTCGCTGAACATCATCAACGCCCTGGGCATCGTGGGCGGCTGCAACTGCCAGTTCGCCCTGGATCCCGTCAGCTTCAAATACGCGGTGATCGAGGTCAACCCCCGGGTCAGCCGCTCCTCGGCCCTGGCCAGCAAGGCCACCGGCTACCCCATCGCCAAGGTGACCACCCAGATCGCCCTGGGTTACACGCTGGACGAGATCAAAAACGAGATCACCGGCAAGACCTGCGCCTGCTTCGAGCCGGCGGTGGACTACATCGTGGTCAAGTTCCCGAAGTGGCCCTTCGACAAGTTCAGCACCGCCTCCCGCAGGCTGGGCACCCAGATGAAGGCCACCGGCGAGGTGATGAGCATCGCCCCCACCTTCGAGATGGCGCTGATGAAGGCCGTGCGCGGCGCGGAGATCAAGCTGGACACGCTGAACCGGCCCTATGACGGCGACCGCCCGGTGCGGGAGCGCCTGGCGGACTGCGACGACCACCGCATCTTCACGGTGTTCGAGGCCATCAAGGCGGGCGTGTCCATCGACGAGATCTACGCCATCACGAAGATCGACCGCTGGTTCCTGAACAAGATCAGGAACCTGGCGGACTACGAGGCCCGCATCGCCAACGGCCTCTCCGACGAAGATTACTTCCTGGGCAAGAAGCTGGGCTATCCGGACGCGGCGCTCAGTCGGCTGTCCGGGCGGAAGGACCTGCCCACGACCCACTCCACCTACAAGATGGTGGACACCTGCGCGGCGGAGTTCGACGCCGAGACCCCCTACTTCTACGAAACCTTCGACCAGGTCTGCGACTCCCGGAACTTCCCAAGGTCAGAAAAGCAGACCATCATGGTATTGGGCTCCGGCCCCATCCGCATCGGCCAGGGCATCGAGTTCGACTATTCCAGCGTGCACTGCGTGTGGACTCTGAAGCAGCTGGGCTTCGACGTGGTGATCGTGAACAACAACCCGGAGACCGTCTCTACCGACTACGACACGGCCGACCGGCTGTACTTCGAGCCGTTGACGGACGAGGACGTCATGCGCATCATCGAAGTGGAGCAGCCCGTGGGCGTGGTGGTGGCCTTTGGCGGCCAGACGGCCATCAAGCTGACCCAGCACCTGGACCAGGCGGGCGTGAAGATCCTGGGCACCTCCGCCGAGGGCATCGACATCGCCGAGGACCGGGAGCGCTTCGACGCGCTGCTGGAGCAGTTCAGCATCCGCCGCCCGAAGGGCATGGGCGTGCACGATCTGCCGGAAGCCCTGGACGCCGCCGAGGCCCTGGGGTACCCGGTACTGCTGCGGCCCAGCTACGTCATCGGCGGCCAGAACATGACCATCGCCCACAACCGCCGCGACGTGACCGTGTACATGAACCGCATCCTGGCCGGAGGCATCGACAACCCCGTCCTCGTGGACAAGTACATGTCCGGCGTGGAGCTGGAGGTGGACGTGATCTCCGATGGCACGGACGTGCTGATCCCCGGCATCATGCAGCACGTGGAGCGGGCCGGCGTGCACAGCGGCGACTCCATCGCCGTCTACCCGCCCTTCTCGCTGGACGACGCCATGATGGAGACCGTGGTGAAGAGCAGCGAAAAGCTGGCCCTCGCCCTGGGCACGAAGGGGCTGGTGAACATCCAGTACCTGGTGTACCACGGCGAGCTGTACGTGATCGAGGTCAATCCCCGGGCCAGCCGCACCATCCCCTACATCAGCAAGGTCACCGGCGTGCCCATGGTGGACCTGGCCAGCCGCGTGATGATCGGCCAGCCGCTGAAGTCGCTGGGCTACGGCACCGGCCTGTACAAAACCCCGCCCTACTGGGCCGTGAAGGTGCCTGTGTTCAGCTTCGAAAAGCTCACCGACGCCAACAGCTACCTGGGGCCGGAGATGAAGAGCACCGGCGAGGTGCTGGGCATCGGCAAGACGCTGTCTGAGGCGCTGTTCAAGGGCCTGGTGAGCGCCGGGACCCGGCTGCCCCACCCCGGCGAGCGCACCGGCGTGCTGCTGAGCGTGGACGAATACGACTATCTGGAGGCCGTCGACGTGGCCCGCCGGTTCAGCGACCTGGGCTGCGCGATCTACGCCACCGAGGGCACGGCCCAGACCATCGCCACCCTGGGCATCCCGGTGACGGCCATCCCCGGCATCCGGGAGAGCGACCACGCCTTCGAGCTGCTGGAGAGCGGGAAGATCAACTACATCGTCTACACCGGCGCGCTGCTGGACAGCACCATCGAGGACTACATCGCCCTGCACCGCAAGGCGCTGCTGCTGAACATCGCCTGCCTGACCTCCCTGGACACCGCCCGGGCCCTGGCGGACATCCTGCTCTCCCGCTACAGCCAGCAGAACACCGAGCTTGTGGATATCAATCACATGCGCGCCGAGCACCAGAAGCTGCGCTTCACCAAGATGCAGGCCACCGGCAACGACTACATCATCATCGACGCCATCCGCCAGCAGATCACCTGCCCGGAGAGCCTGTGCGTGCGGCTCTGCGAGCAGCACTACGGCGTCGGCGCCGAGGGCATGACGCTGATCGAGGCCAGCGATGTCGCCGACGCGAAGATGCGCCAGTACAACCGGGACGGCACCGAGGGCGGCATGGGCGGCAACGCCATCCGCTGCGTGGCCAAGTACCTGTACGACAACGGCATCGTCCACAAGCCGGACATCGCCATCGAGACCGCCGGCGGCGTGAAGAAGCTGCACCTGTACACCCGCTACGGCAGGGTCTCCTCCGTGGCGGTGGACATGGGGCCCGCCTCCTTCGCCCCCGACAGGGTGCCCTGTGCGCTGGACGTGGAGCGCGCCGTGAACGTGCCCGCCGAGATTGGCGGTAAGACCTACACCATCACCTGCGTCTCCATGGGCAACCCCCACTGCGTGGTGTTCACCGACGGCGTGGACGGCCTGGACCTCGCGTCCATCGGCCCGGTGTTCGAGAACGCGCCGCTGTTCCCGGAGCGCGTCAACACGGAGTTCGTCCGCGTGGTCAACCCCACCACCCTGCGCATGCGCTGCTTCGAGCGCGGCAGCGGCGAGACCATGGCCTGCGGCACCGGCGCCTGCGCTGCCGCGGCCGCCGCCGTGGAGAACGGACTGTGCCGCAGGGACGCCGACATACTGGTGCTGGTTCCCGGCGGCAAGCTGTGGGTGCGGTACACCGACGAAGCCGTGCTGCTCACCGGCAAGGTGGAGCAGGTGTTCGAGGCGGAGACGGAATATTGAGAAGAACAGCGCTCTGCACGCGCTTGCGCGATTGTCCAAATCAATACAGCGAATTCCACTGGTGCATTGATTCCTTCTGTCCGTTCGCTGTATAAAGAGTGAACCCAGTCTTCCCCCCTGTGGAAGGTGGATTTCGGCAGAATAGCTCGCTATTCTGCCGAAAGACGGATGAGGTCATATTCTCTTAAGCTATGTAAAGGAGAACCGAAGGACGGTCCTTCTTGGCGGCATGTTTTCCGAACAAAAGCTTCGGCGCTCGCCCCCGCGCGGTCGAGCGCCTAAGTTTTGGCCTGATCAGGAAAACAGAACCTTTTCCTGATCGCCGGGCAAGCGAGCTCGGAACTGCGACAATCCGCCGGGATTCCTGCCTCAAAAAACACGTCCCGGCGTGTAACATTCCACACAGGACCCGCGACACAATCGAAAAATCCCCCATCCCCCTCAAATTGCGCATGCATACACATTGACGCGCGCCGCGAAATCCTATAGAATACACACAGCGAATCAATAAACAGGGGGTATGACCCAATGAAGACCCTTTCCCTGAACGGAACCTGGACGCTGAACGTGATCTCCGAGGACGGCGCGCCGGTGTTCGCGGACGTGCCCGCGACGGTGCCCGGCTCGGTGTACCACGACCTGCTGACCGCCGGGAAGATCCCCGATCCCTTCTGGCGGGACAACGAGAACGAAGCGCTGAAGCTGATGGAGCACCACTTCACCTATGCCCGCGCCTTTGAGGTCCCCGAGGCGCTGCTGGCCTGCGACCGCGTGCTGCTGCGCTGCGAGGGCCTGGACACGCTGGCGGACATCGCCGTGAACGGCATCCCCGCCGGCTCCGCCGACAACATGCACCGCACCTGGGAGTTCGACGTCAAGGCCCTGCTGAGGCCCGGCGCGAACGAGATCTCCGTGGCGCTCCATTCCCCCACCCGCGCCATCCGCGCCGCCTACGCCGAGAGCCGCGCCGACGGCTCCAGCGACGCCATGACCGGCTTCCCGCTGCTGCGCAAGGCCCACTGCATGTTCGGCTGGGACTGGGGCCCGCGGCTCCCCGACGCCGGCATCTGGCGGGACATCGCCCTCGTTGGCGTGGAGACCACCCGCATCCGGGACGTCTACGTCCGTCAGCGCCACACGTCGGGCCGGGTGACCTGTGAGATCGAGACCCGCACGGAAGACGCCCTCCCGGAGGGCCTGCGCATCGAAGCGTCGATCACCGCGCCGGACGGCGGGACCTTCACCGCCCTCGGCGAGCGCTGCGCCATCGAGATCGAAAACCCGCAGCTGTGGTGGCCCAACGGCTGGGGCAAGCAGCCGCTGTACACCGTAATCGTCCGCCTGATGGCGGGCGAGCGCGAGCTGGACCGCTGGCAGCGCCGGATCGGCCTGCGCACGCTGACCGTGCGCCGCGCGCCGGATGAGTGGGGCGAGAGCTTCTGCTTCTGCGCCAACGGCGTGGACATCTTCGCCATGGGCGCGGATTACATCCCCGAGGATAACCTGCTGCCCCGGGTGACCCCCGAGCGCACCCGTCGGCTGCTGGAGGACGCCGTCGCCGCCCACATGAACACCATCCGCGTCTGGGGCGGCGGCTACTACCCGGACGACTTCTTTTTCGACATCTGCGACGAGCTGGGCCTGATGGTCTGGCAGGACTTCATGTTCGCCTGCGCCGTGTACAACCTGACCGACGCCTTTGAGGCGAACCTGCGCGCGGAGTTCGCGGACAACATCCGCCGCCTGCGCCACCACGCCTCCCTGGCCCTGTGGTGCGGCAACAACGAGATGGAGGGCTTCGTCGCCGCGGGCCTGTGGACCACCGACAAGCGCCAGACCGCCGACTACATCAAGATGTTCGAATACATACTGCCCCAGGTGCTGAAGGCCGAGGACCCCGACCGGTTCTACTGGCCCTCCAGCCCCTCCAGCGGCGGCAGCTTCGACGAACCCCAGGACCCCAACCGGGGCGACGTGCACTACTGGGACGTCTGGCACGGCATGAAGCCCTTCACGGACTACCGCAATTATCTGTTCCGCTTCGCCTCGGAGTTCGGCTTCCAGGCCTTCCCCTGCATGGAGACCATCGAGGGCTTCACCCTGCCGGAGGACCGCAACGTGTTCTCCTACGTGATGGAGAAGCACCAGCGCAACGCCTCCGCCAACGGCAAGATCGCCGAATATCTGTCCCAGACCTACCTCTATCCCACCAGCTTCGATGCCTTCGTCTATGCCTCCCAGCTGCTCCAGGCCCAGGCCATACAGTACGGTGTGGAGCACTGGCGCCGCAATCGGGGCCGCTGCATGGGCGCGGTGGTGTGGCAGCTGAACGACTGCTGGCCGGTGGTCAGCTGGGCCAGCGTCGACTACCACGGCCGCTGGAAGGCCCTGCACTACTATGAGAAGCGCTTCTTTGCCCCGGTGCTGATCTCCTGCTGCGAGGAGGGGATCCTCTCCCAGAACACCAACGTGAACGCCGAGCCCTTCCCGCTGAAGAAATCCGCCCGGCTGAACGTCAGCAACGAGACGCCCAACCCCTTCCGGGGCACCGTCCGCTGGTCGCTGCGCAGGCCGGACGCCTCCGTCCTGCGGGAGGGCAGCGCCGCCGTGGAGGTCCCCGCGCGCTCCGCACTGTGGCTGGACGAGCAGGACTTCTCCGACGAGGACACCTACGGCTGCTACTTCGCCTACGCCCTGGAGGATGAAGGCGGCCACCCCGTCGGCAGTGGCTCCGTGCTGTTCTGCCCGCCGAAGCACTTCCGCTTCCAGGATCCGCGGCTCGAGGCCCGCGTCGAGGGCGACGAGATCGTCGTCACCGCCGGGGCCTACGCCCGCAGCGTGGAGCTGCGCTGCGGCGCCGACGTGCTGCTCGAGGACAACTTCTTCGACATGAACGCCGGGGAAAGGCGCGTGAAGGTGCTCCGCGGAACCCCCGGACAGGTCTCCGCCCGCAGCGTGTACGACATAAGGTAACTCCTTCAAAACGATAGAAACGGCGCTGTCGCTCTCGCGGCAGCGCCGTCACGCACTATTGACAAACTCCAGAGGGGTATGGGGAGGTTCTCAAACCGCCCCATTTCCAATCAGCGTTGGCGGCATGTACGTCAACGCTGCATTTTTCGGGAACAAACGCCTGCGTTTGTGGAGAAAAATGAGTACCTGCCAGTCAGAAAATTCGTGTCGGCAGGCGCGAATTTTCGCGTCCCCCTCTCGCTGAAAAACTTTAGTTTTTCAGCGATTCAAACGGCGCTGTCGCTCTCGCGACAGCGCCGTCCTTTGCCCTTTCGGGCGGGATTCATCGATTAGCGGCCGAACTGGCAGTCGTTGTTGCCGGATTCGGTGGTCCACATCTCCAGCATGTTGATCGGGTCGTTGAAGTCAGCGATCCAGCCGTTGCGGGCGATGTCGTAGTTGCCGGCCTTGCGGTCATCCAGGAACACGTTCCAGTCGCAGGTGCGGATGGTCATGGTGATGCCCACGGCCGCCAGGTCCTGCTGGATGCACTCGGCGATGGCCACGTGACCGGAGGACTCGTTGGTCAGGTACTCGAAGGAGATGGGGGTGTTGGCGGACAGCATCTCGCCGTCGAACTCAAAGCCCGCTTCCTTCAGCAGCTCGATGGCGCCCTCGACGTCCACATCGTAGCCGAAGTAGCCCACGTTCTCCTCGTCCGGATAGGTGTAAGCATCGTCGTTGGCCTTGAACACGCCGCCCTGGCCGTCAGCCATGCCCTCGGGGATGAAGGCGTTGGCAGGCTTCTGCTCGCACTGGCCCACGGTCTCGATGATGTAGTCGCGGTCGACCAGCTTGGAGAAGGCCAGGCGCATGGCATTGGCCTGCTCCACGGTCTTGCCGTCGAACAGGTGGGACTTCACGTTGAAGCACACATAGTAGGTGCCCAGGTTGTCGATGATGTGGAACTCCTCGGAGTCCTTCAGGTTCTGGATCTCATCGGTGGGAACGGAGTCGATGAAGTCCACGTCGCCGGCCTGATAGGCGGCATAGATGGCGGTGTCGTCAGCGGAGAGCATGAAGGTCAGCTTCTCGAGCTTGACGTTCTCGGCATCATAGTAGTTGGGGTTCTTGGTGTACACCATGGACTCGTTGTGGGTCCACTCGGTCAGGGTGAAGGGACCGGAGGTCACGAAGCCAGCCTCGTTCGCCCAGGCGCCGGGATTCTCTTCCCAACCCTCGACGGACTCGACGCAGGCCTGGTTCACGGCGTAGAATGCCGGGAACGCCATCAGGTCCAGCATGTAGGCGCAGGGAGCATCCAGCTCGACGGTCAGGGTGGTGCCATCCTCGGAGGCAGCCACGGCCAGGTCTTCCGGATAGCCCTTGATGCCGTTGAACATGTAGCTGTAGTCGGCGGCGGTCGCGGGGTTGGCGGCGCGCTTCCAGCTGTACTCAAAGTCCTTGGCGGTCAGGTCGCTGCCGTCGGACCACTTCAGGCCCTCACGCATGGTGAAGGTGTAGGTCAGGCCGTCCTCGCTCATCTCGTAGCCGGTGGCGAAGTCGGGCTTCAGGTTGCCCTCGGCGTCATAGGTGTACAGGCCGCCGAAGGAGGCGATGGCCAGGCACGCGCCGTCCACGGAGCTGTTCAGGGCAGGATCCAGATGGTCCGGCTCGGAGGCCAGGTTCAGGCGCAGGGTGTCGGAGCCTTCCACGGTGGCATACTGGAAGAACTTGAAGCCGAACAGGTTGGCATAGATGCCGTCCACGGTGGGCTTCTGCATGTACAGATCGTTGTAGTAGTAGATCGGCAGGATGGCGCCGGTGGACATCAGGATGTCCTCAGCCTCATGCATCTTGGCTTCGCGGGCGGCGAAGTCGGTCTCAGACTTGACCTCGGCGATCAGAGCGTTGTACGCGCTCCAGTCGGGCTCAGAGCCTTCATCCGCCATGGCGATGGCGGCGCAGGAGATGAGCATCATCATGGCCAGCAGCGCTGCAAGCAGCTTCTTCATAGGGTGTCTTCCTCCTAAAAGATATTATCTGAAACGGCTGGGCCGTTAGAGATTCAACTTGAGAGTTCAGAGTTAAGAGTTGAGAGTTGAGATTAAGTCAGCGGCCGCCCCGCGGCGTCTGCCGACCGATCTTGGCTCTCCCCGTCTTCACTCTTACTCGTGGGCGTTCCAGCAGGCGATCTGGTGGCCCGGGGCGACCTCCCTCAGGCTGGGGCACTCCTGGGCACAGCGCTCGGTGGCGTAGCGGCACCGGGGCCGGAACGCGCAGCCGGAGGGCATGTTCAGCGGGCTGGGCACGTCGCCCTCCAGCGGGATGCGCTGGCGCGTGCGGGCGATCTTCGGATCCGGGATCGGAATGGCGGAGATCAGCGACTGGGTGTAGGGGTGCATCGGGTGGTCGATCACCTCGTCGGAATCGGCGATCTCCACGATGCGGCCCAGGTACATCACCGCGATGCGCTGGGAGATGTGCTGCACCACCAGCAGGTCGTGGGCGATGAACAGGTAGGCGATGCCCAGCTTCTTCTGCAGGTCCTCAAAGGTGTTGATGACCTGCGCCTGGATGGACACGTCCAGGGCAGACACGGGCTCGTCGCAGACGATGAACTTCGGGTTCACGGCCAGGGCGCGGGCGATGCCGATGCGCTGGCGCTGACCACCGGAGAATTCATGGGCATAGCGGCGGGCGTGGTCGGAGTTCAGGCCCACCAGGTTCAGAAGCTCGGTGATCCGCTCGGCGCGCTCCACCTTGGTGCTGTACAGCTTGTGGATGTCCAGCGGCTCACCCACGATGTCGGAGACCGTCATGCGCGGGTTCAGCGAGGAGTAGGGATCCTGGAACACGATCTGCATTTCCTGGCGGAAATTCTTGATGTTCTGGGGCGTCACCTGGGTGCCGTTGTAGATGATCTCGCCGGAGGTGGGCTTGTACAGGTGCAGTATGGTGCGGCCCACGGTGGTCTTGCCGCAGCCGGATTCCCCTACCAGGCCCAGCGTCTCGCCGGGCTTGATGGCGAAGGACACGCCGTCCACCGCCTTCAGCGGCTTGCTGGTGAACCAGCCCGTGCGGATGGGAAAGTGCTGCTTCAGATTCCTGACCTCGAGCAGGTATCGCGAATCATTCGCTGTATTGCGGTTATCCATGGTCATGCACCCTCATCGTCTTTCATGTCAAACGGATAGTTCACACCCAGGTCCTGCCAGGTGACCTGCTCCTCGGCGTCCGGGTTGCAGGGCAGGATCACGCCGTCCTTGACGTTCCGCCAGCAGGAGGCCAGATGGTCCTTGGCCACCCAGAACTCCTCCGGCAGCTCCGTCAGGCACACCTTCATGCAGGCGTCGCAGCGGGAGGCGAAGGCGCAGCCCTTGGGCATGTTGGTCAGGTCCACCGGCGAGCCGGCGATGGGGATCAGCCGCTCGTGGTGGGAATCCAGCCTCGGGATGGACCGCATCAGGCCCTTGGTGTACTCGTGGCGGGGGTTGTAGAAGATCGCGTCGGCGGTGCCGCGCTCGCAGATGCGGCCCGCGTACATCACGATGATCTCATCGCACATGTCGGCGATGACGCCCAGGTCATGGGTGATCATGATGATGGCCATGCCCATCTTCTTTTGCAGATCCTGCATCAGCTCCAGGATCTGGGCCTGGATGGTGACGTCCAGGGCGGTGGTGGGCTCGTCGGCGATCAGGATGTCCGGCTCGCAGGCCAGGGCCATGGCGATCATCACGCGCTGGCGCATGCCGCCGGAGAGCTCATAGGGGTACTGCTTCAGGCGCTTTTCCGGGTCGTTGACGCCCACCAGCTGGAGCATCTCCAGCGCCCGGGCGTTGGCTTCCTTGCGGTTGCGGTCCGTGTGCAGCAGTATGGCCTCGCGCAGCTGGTTGCCGATGGTGTACACCGGGTTCAGGCTGGTCATCGGGTCCTGGAAGATGATGGAGACCCGCTTGCCGCGGAACTCGCGCATCTGTTTCTTGGAGTATTTGACGATGTCCTCACCGTTGAAGAGGATCTGGCCGCCGGTGATGCGGCCGGGCTCCACCAGGATGCGCATGATGGAATAGGCCGTGACGGACTTGCCGGAGCCAGACTCGCCCACGATGCCCAGCACCTTGCCCTTTTCCAGGTTGAAGGAGATGCCGTTGACGGCGCGCACCTCGCCGGAATCGACGTTGAAGGACGTACACAGGTCCTTGACCTGCAGAAGCGGTGTGCTCATCTCTTTTTACCTCCTCAGCTTGGGATCAAAGGCGTCGCGCAGGCCGTCGCCCAGCAGGTTGAAGCTCAGCACGATCAGGCAGATGAACAGCGCGGGGAACACCATTTTGTAGGGATAGCTCTGCATGCCGCCGCGGGCCGCGTTGGCGAGGGAGCCCAGGGAGGGCATCGGCGCCTGAACGCCCAGTCCGATGAAGGACAGGAAGCTCTCGGTGAAGATGGCCGAGGGGATCTGCAGCGCCACGGAGATGAAGATCACCGACATGCAGTTGGGCAGGATGTGCCGGCGGATGATGCGGCCGGGTTTGGCGCCCATGGCGCGGGCGGCCAGCACATACTCATTGGTTTTAATGGAAAGGATCTGGCCGCGGACCAGTCGGGCCATGCCCACCCAGTACAGCACGCCGAACACCACGAACAGCGAGATCATGTTGGTGCCCACCTTGGCCAGGGCCGTGCCCTGCAGGCTCGTGCCCAGCACCTGGGTCAGCACCACGCTCAGCAGAATGACCATCAGCGTGTCCGGCAGGGAGTAGATGATGTCGACGATGCGCATCATCACCATATCCACCTTGCCGCCGAAGTAGCCCGATATCGAGCCGTACAGCAAGCCTATCACCAGCACGATCAGGCTGGCGAACAGGCCCACCGCCAGGGACACCCTCGCGCCGTAGAGCACGCGGATGAAGTAGTCGCGGCAGAGCTCGTCGGTGCCAAAGATGTGCGGGAAGATCTCCTGGCCCTCCTCGATGGCCTTCAGCTCGTTCTTGGAATAGGTGAAGGGCGCCAGGTTCTTGGCGGTCTTGTCGCGCTTGCCGTTCACGGTGATCATCTGCTCGTAGCTGTAGGGGTAGAACATCGGCACGATGATGATCGTCATCACCAGGCAGAACAGCACGACCAGGCTGATCATCGCCAGGGGATTCTTGCGCAGCTTGCGCATGCCGTCGCGGAAGAAGGTGGTGGACTCGCGCATGGTCTCATGCTGGGTCTTTTCCTCCTCGGTGGCCTTTTCAAACTTCTTCAGGTCGATCTGCAGGCTGAGGAATTGCTTCTTCGGCATAACGTCCGGATTATTGCTCATGTCTCTTCCTCCTCCTCAGTCGAACGTAATCTTCGGGTCGACCAGCTTGTACACCATGTCGCTCACCAGCGTGGCCACGACCATCAGCACCGCCAGGAAGATCGTGGTGGCCATGATCATCGGGTAGTCCTGGTTGTTGATGGAGCGGACGAACTCGGTGCCCAGGCCGCCGATGGTGAACACCGTCTCCACCACCATGGAACCGGTCAGGATGTAGGCCACCATCGGGCCGACGTAGGTGATCACGGGGATCAGCGCGTTCCTCAGCGCGTGCTTGAAGATCACCAAGCTGTCGCGCACGCCCTTGGCCCGGGCGGTGCGGATGTAGTCCTGCCCCAGCACGTCCAGCATGGAGGACTTGGTCAGCCTCGTGATGTAGCTCATCGGGTAGAGCATCAGCGAGATCACCGGCAGCACGTAGTTCGGGTTGTTGGCGGAGAACACGCCCACCCACTTCAGCGTCAGCGCGAACACCAGCAGCAGGATCGTCGCCAGTATGAAGCTGGGCACCGACACGAACAGCGTGGTCAGGAAGATGATCAGCCGGTCGGGCCAGCGGTTGCGGCACAGCGCCGCCACGGACCCCAGGATCAGCCCCAGCACGATGGCGAAGCCCGCCGCCATGCCGCCCAGCTTGGCCGACACCGCGAACTTCTCGGTGATGATCTGGGAGATGTCGCGCCCGGTCTTCAGCGAGATGCCGAAGTCCCCGTGCAACAGGTTCCCCAAGTAGATGACGAACTGCTGGGGCACGGGCTTGTCCAGGTTAAAGCGCGCCTCCAGCATCGCCTGAACGGCGGGATCGGGCGCTTTTTCCTTGGAGAAGGGGCCGCCGGGAATGGCGTTCATCGCAAAGAACGTGATGGCAGAGATGATAAATACGGTGACCACTGCCAGCAGCACGCGCTTGACGGTATACTTCAGCATCAACAACAACCTCGCTTTGTTTAAAGGAATGCTCCCGGGGCATGCTTCGCGCCGCCGGCCCATTCCGTGAAACGCGACGCGTTCCACCTTTTTAACGCTGTCTTTCATTATACCATAGTTGTTCACTAAAGTCTACAATTTGCACCAATCTTAATCTAAAAATGCATAATCAGGCAGGTTTCACGCCGTTCTCCCACAAAAATGAAATTTCCGCGGGACCGGGAACACGATCTGTCCCCCGCCTTTCCCGCCAACGCCCTCATTGACACCCGAGGGTTTATTCTGTAATATATAGATGGTGATTTCGCGCGGTGTCAAGGCCGCGCCTTTAAATTGGAGGAACTGCCCCATGCCCAACCTTTCCCTGCCCTTTCTCGGCCACGGCGGCGACTACAACCCGGACCAGTGGCTGGACCGCCCCGACATCCTGGAGGAGGACATCCGCCTGATGAAGCTGGCCGGCTGCAACCTGATGAGCGTCGGCATATTCGCCTGGTCGGCCCTGGAGCCCGAGGAGGGCGTCTACGACTTCGACTGGCTGGAGGCCGTGCTGGGCCGGCTCCACGCGGCCGGCATCTCCGCCTTCCTGGCTACGCCCAGCGGCGCGCGCCCGGCCTGGATGAGCCAGAAGTACCCGGAGGTACTCCGGGTGCGGCCCGACGGCGGCCGGAACCTCCACGGGGGGCGGCACAACCACTGCTTCACCTCGCCCGTCTACCGGGGCTTCGTCCGCCGGATGAACGCGGCCCTGGCGGCGCGCTTCGGCCGCCACCCCGCGGTGGTGGGCTGGCATATCTCCAACGAGTACAGCGGCGAGTGCCACTGCGAGCTGTGCCAGCAGGCCTTCCGGGACTGGCTCAGGGACCGCTACGGCACGCTGGACGCCCTGAACCATGCCTGGTGGACCGGCTTCTGGAGCAAGAGGTACACCGACTGGAGCCAGCTGCACAGCCCCTCCCCCGTCGGCGAAACCGCGGTCCACGGCCTGAACCTGGCCTGGAAGCGGTTCGTCACCCACCAGACCGCCGACTTCATCCGCGCCGAGACGGCCCCGCTGCGCGAGGCCGCGCCGCAGCTGCCGGTGACCACCAACCTGATGGAGTTCTTCGAGCCGCTGAACTATTTCGAGCTGTCGAAGGCGCTGGATTTCGCCAGCTACGACAGCTATCCCCGCTGGGGCGGCCCGGACGAAGCGCAGGTCGCCGTCGGGGCGGCCTTCAACTACGACGTGATGCGCAGCCTGAAGCAAAAGCCCTTCGCCCTGATGGAGTCCACCCCCTCCCAGGTGAACTGGCAGCCGGTGTGCAAGCTGAAAAAGCCCGGCATGCACCTGCTGTCCAGCCTGCAGGCGGTGGCCCACGGCGCGGACACCGTGCAGTACTTCCAGTGGCGCAAGAGCCGGGGCTGCGCCGAAAAGTTCCACGGTGCGGTGGTGGACCACGTGGGCCACGAGCACACCCGCACCTTCCGGGACGTGCAGGACGTGGGCGAGGCGCTGCAAAGGCTGAACGGCCTGCAGGGCTCCATGCCCGGCGCGAAGGTGGCGCTGATCTGCGACACCGAAAACCGCTGGGCGCTGGAGGACTGCCAGGGGCCCCGGGACGACCTGAAATACCTGGACACCGTGCTGGAGCACTACGCCGCCCTCTTGCGCCGGGGCGTGGACGTGGACGTGATCGACGAGACCCGGGACTTCTCCGGCTACCGGCTGATCGCCGCGCCGATGCTCTACATGCTCCGCCCCGGCGTCGCCGAGCGGCTGACCGAATTCGCCCGCGGCGGCGGCACGCTGGTGTGCACCGCATACACCGGCCGGGTGGACCAGGACGACCTGTGCTTCCTGGGCGGCTTCCCCGGCCCGCTGCGGGAGGTGCTGGGCGTCTGGATCGAGGAGACCGACGGCCTGTACGACGGCGAGACCAACGGCATCCGCATGGACGGCGCGGTCTACGCCTGCTCCACGCTGTGCGACCTGATCCACGCCGAGACCGCCCGGGTGGTGGGCACCTACGAGAAGGACTTCTACGCCGGCCGGCCCTGCGTCACCCGCAACGACTTCGGCGGCGGCGCGGCCTGGTACGTCGCCACCCGACCGGACGCCGCCTTCCTGGACGCCTTCTACCGCGCGGCGCTGGAGAACGCCGGCGTGGCTCCGCTGCTGCCGGAGCTGCCCCTGGGCGTGCAGGCCGCCAGCCGGGGCGATGTGCTGTTCGTGATGAACTTCAGCGGAAAACCCGCTTCGGTGACGCTGCCCGAGGGCACCGACATCCTCACCGGCAAGCCCGTCGGCGGCGAAACGGCGCTGCCCGTCAACGGCATCGCCGTCGTCGCCCGAAAATAGCCCGGTTCCCCGTTCCCAAATATCAAAGGAGGCTGATCCATGAACCGCATCACCGTGAACCCCGATCGCAGCATCGGCGTCATCAACCGCAACCTCTACGGCCACTTCTCCGAGCACCTGGGCCGCTGCGTCTACGGCGGCCTCTACGTGGGCGAGGACAGCCCCATCCCCAACGTCAACGGCATGCGCACGGACGTGGTGGAGGCCCTGAAGGCCATCCGCGTTCCGGTACTGCGCTGGCCGGGCGGGTGCTTCGCCGACGAATACCACTGGCAGGACGGCATCGGCCCTCGGGAGAACCGCAAGCGCATGGTCAACACCAACTGGGGCCACGTGGTGGAGGACAATTCCTTCGGCACCCACGAGTTCCTGGAGCTGTGCCGCCAGCTGGGCTGCGCGCCCTACATCACCGCCAACGTGGGCTCCGGCACCGTGCGGGAGATGGCCGAGTGGGTGGAATACCTGAACAGCCCCGGCGACTCCACCGTGGTGCGCCAGCGCTGGGCCAACGGCCACAGGGAGCCCTGGGGCGTGAAATTCTGGGGCGTGGGCAACGAGAGCTGGGGCTGCGGCGGCAACATGCGGCCCGAGTACTACGCCGACGAATACCGGCGCTACCAGACCTATTGCCGGGACTACCCCGGCACGAAGCTGTACCGCATCGCCTGCGGCCCGAACACCGACGACTACGAGTGGACCCGGGTGCTGATGGAGCGGGCGGGCAAGTTCATGGACGGCCTCAGCCTGCACTACTACACCACCACCGGCCCCACCTGGGAAGAGAAAGGCACGGCGCTCCGCTTCACCAAATCCGAGTATTACGAGCTGCTGAGCAACGCCGCCCGCATGGAAGAGTTCGTCGTCCGCCACGGGCAGATCATGGACCATTTCGACCCCGAAAAGCGGATCGGCCTGATCGTGGACGAGTGGGGCACCTGGCACCAGGTGGAGGCGGGCACCAACCCCGGCTTCCTGTACCAGCAGAACGCCATGCGGGACGCGCTGGTGGCGGCCATCCACCTGAACCTGTTCAACCGCCACTGTGACCGCGTGGCCATGGCAAACCTGGCCCAGACGGTAAACGTGCTCCAGTCGGTGGTCCTCACCGAGGGCGAGCGCATGCTGCTCACCCCCACCTGGCACGTGTTCGACCTGTTCAAGGCCCACCAGGACGCCCGGGCCGTGGACTGCTTCGTGGAGACCGACGCCGTCGGCGAGGGCAAATGGCGCATCGACCGCCTCACCGCCTCCGCCTCCGAGAAGGACGGCGTCCTGACTGTGACCGTCGCCAACTGCTCGATGGACAGCGCCGCGGACCTCGTCCTGCGCTCGCCCCACACCGGGAAGGTCAGCGGCCGGATCCTGGCCGGCGCGCCGGACGCTCACAACACCTTCGACGCCAGCCCGGTGGCCTCCGCGCCCTTCACCGACTTCACCGCCGACCCCCACGGCATCTCGCTGTCCCTGCCCCCGTGCAGCGTGCTGGCGCTGACCCTGGCATGAGCGGCGCTCCCACTGGGGAACAGCGCCCCGACCCCCGGGACTTCTGCCCCCGCTGCCTGCTGGCGGAGGTCCCCGACGGCGAGGCGCTGGCCCGGCTGAACCGGCAGTGGATCGACGCCCTGCCCCCGGAGCGCCGGACGGACGACGCCCTCTACAATGCGCGCCTGACGGCCTGCCGCGGCTGCGGACACCTCTTCGCCGGGACCTGCGGCCTGTGCGGCTGCTACGTGGAATACCGGGCAGCCCAGGCGGACCGGCGCTGCCCGGACGTTCCGCCCCGCTGGTGAACGTGGCCTCACACTTTTCCTTCCAGCTGGAAGGACGCCGCCCGACGTCCATCGCAAGCACGACAATCCCAAAAAACACCGCCCCGGCGGCTCGATCGAGCCGTCGGAGCGGTGTTTTTTGAAAAGGGTGTAGGTCCTACTGCTTCTCCGCCGCGGCCTGGTAGGAGATCTCCAGCACGTCGGCGTAGGTGCCCAGCGGGTCCTCGGACAGCAGGCACATCAGTATGAAGCACTCGTAGGGGTTGGCGATGTACAGCGGGCCCATGCCGCACTGGTCCAGGATGCGGTTCGTGGACTCGATGAAGCTGCTGTAGCGCCGCCGCACGTGCAGGTGCGCGGCCAGGTTTCCGGCAAATACGAAGAAGTTCAGCGTGATCAGGTCGAAGCGGTCGATGCTCGCCCGCCCGGCCAGCACCTCGCTGACGTGCTGGCGGTTGAAGCGCTTGCCGGAGAACTGCTCGCTGAGCTCGGAGGCCTTTGCCGGCATCAGGTTGCCGTGGTCACCCACGGGCACGGCGGAGCAGATGATCCGCTCGATATCCCCGGGCTTGATGTCCTCGGGCTTCACGGTGCGCCGCTCGGCGCGGTAGTTCTCCACCTTTTCCTTCTTCTCGTATTCAAACATCCGCTCGCTGCCGGAGAGCTTTTCCTGGAGGCGTCGCGCCAGCAGGGCGCGGTCCTCGGCTTCGGCCTCGTTGAGCATCCCGGCGGCGATCTCCCGAGCGCGGTCGTACAGCGTGTTGAAGGCCTCCCGCGCCGCCACGCTCTGGCGGGCCTCGCCGCCGGGCCGCTTCAGCTTGCGCAGGAACGCCATCAGTGCCTCGTCGCTGGTCAGCCCCCGCAGGCTGGCGCGCACATTGGCCGTCTGCTCGCTGAACAGGTCCTCCGGCGCCTCGTCGTCCGGCGGCAGCGCCTCAAAGGCCTGCCACAGCTTGGCGAACCGGGCGTAGCCGTAGCCGTTCTTGTAGCAGTACCAGCAGATGGCCTCCATGGGGTCCTTCGGGTTCAGCATCTGCTCCCGCAGGGCCTTGGTCAGAAACTCGTTGACATCCGCCACGTTCATGCCCAGCCCGAAGCCCAGCAGCAGCACCACGCTGCGCTTCACCGTCTGCTGGGTCAGCCAGTTCTTCGCCATGGCCGAGAGCCGCGCCGTGGTGGGCGTGAAGGACACCGGGGTGCCCCGCTCGGCGAAGGCGTCGCGAATGATGGCCTGGTAATCCGACAGCGGGATATCCTGGTATTCTCCGGTCAGCTCCGCGCGGCTGTAGATGTACCGCTTCAGGTAATCCCCGAAGGGCACCAGGCGCATCTGGTTCTTCAGCGCGTCGTAGATCAGAAACAGGTCCTTGTCCCTGAAATAGGGGTCGTCCACGGCGCTGTAAAAGGACTCGAGGGCGTTATCCGTAAAGTCCACCTGTGAAATTCCATCCTTCTGCGCCATGCGCCCATCCCCTTTCACCGTATCGTCCGTTCAATGTCTTTGTTTTCAGTCCGCCGAGTCCTTGCCCGCCGCCGCCGCGCTCTCCAGCGGAATCTTGGTGGGCTCCGGCGTGGGCTTGTTTGAAATATCGCCGCTTCCGATTCCCGGCGTCACCGCGGGGAGCCCCGCCTGGCCCAGCTGATTCTCGATGCCGCTGGGCCGGGGCGTCTCCACCACCTCGCCCAGCTGGTTCTCGATGCCGTCCGTCTGGGGCGCTTCGCTCACCGGCGGCTCCGGCGTGGGCTTCGGCCCCAGGGTCCCCTCCGGCGGCTGGGTCACGGCCTCCGGAGAGGGTGCCTCGGAGGGCTCCTCGGAGGGCGTCGGCGACGGGGTCGGTTCCGGATTCCCGCCGATGCGGTAGCGAACGCCCAGCCAGCCCAGCGCCGCCAGCAGCAGCGCCGCCAGCGCGATCAGCAGCAGCCGCTTCCAGCGCCCGCCACCTCCGCCGCCGCTTTCATCTCCGCCGTCTTCCGCTTCGTCGCTCTCCCCCGGGGCGGGGTCTTCCTCTTTCTCATCCTCCCCGGAGGGATCGCCGTCCTCCAGTCGGGGTTCGGTCTCTTCCTCGGCCTCCCCGCCGGATTCCTCCTCCGGCTTCTCCGGCGCGTCGTCGGAGGTCTCCTCTCCGGGCAGCGCCGCCTCCGCCTGCTCCAGGGCCAGGCGCATCTCCTCCGCGCCGTCAAAGCGCGCGGCGGGATCATGGGCGCAGGCGCGCATGATGACCCGCGCCATCTCCTCCGAAGCCTCCTCGGGCGGACCGAAGGCCTCCCCCTTCATGCGCCGCAGCACCGCCTGCCGCCGGTCCTCCGGCGTGGGCAGCTGTTTGTCGGGCACGAAGGGCAGCCGGCCCCGGTTCAGCAGCCGGTAGAGCACCAGCCCCAGGGAATAGATGTCCGCCCGCGCCGCCGCCTGCATGTCGGCCTCCGTCAGGGTCTCGTTGAACACCTCCGGAGCCATGTAGTTGTAGGTGCCGCGCCGGGTCAGGTTGGCCACCAGCGATTCCATGCTCCGGGCGACGCCGAAGTCGCCCAGCTTGTAGTCGCCCTGGTCGTTGACGAATATGTTCTCGGGCTTGATGTCCCGATGGAGTATGTTCTTCTTGTGGCACACCGAAAGGGCCGCGCACATGTCCTTGCCCAGCCGGATGACCTCCCGCTCGGACAGCGGCGCCTCGGCGATGCGCCGGCTCAGCGGGGTCAACAGCTCCATCCGGATGAAGATCGTCCAGGCGATGCGGTCGCGGTGCTCGACGATCTTGTAGTCCTCGATGGAGACGATGTTGGTGTAGCCCTTGACGGACTCCATCAGGCGGATCTCCGCGGCCAGGTCCCTGACGATGCCCTCCAGATAGCTCCTGGACTGCTCCGCCGACAGGCCCTCCATGCGCAGCGAATCGACCTCCCCGCTGTCCTGGGGGATGACCGTCACCTTGATGGCCGAGTCGGTCACGCCCACGATGTCCCCGCGCTGGGCCCGGTAGACGGTGCCGAAGTTGCCCTCGCCGATCGTCTCCACGACCTCCCAGTCGGGCCACACGGAGCGAACGAATTGCCTGATGTCCATGGATTCTCCTTCGTGGGCGGCTGACGCCCTTCCAATCGGTTCCTCCCGGCGCGCGCCTAAGCGGAGCGCGCCCCGATCCGGTTTTCAGTATAGCACACTCTTGCGCCCTTCGCAACGGAAATTCGCGGCCCCGACGCAGCCTTTCGGCCCGGCGCGGGCGCGCCAAAAGGGAAGCCGGGGAGGCCGTCCCGCGGCCTTCTTCCGCCGCGGGCGCACTCCCCGTTTCCTCAGGGTCTCCAACCTTATTCTGTTCAGGCGCGGTTCACGGCGTCCCGGTTCCCCGCATCCCGGCATTTCCGGCGCTACGGGCGAATGACCTCGCCCTCGCCCAGCCTGCCGATGCCGTTTTCGCCGCCCAGAGACTGGCTGCGAACGATTGCGCCGCCGTCGCCCAGCGCGATGCCACGGCTGATGTCGTCCCGGCCGAGCTCGATGTCGATGTACTTGTCCGTGTGCTTCTCGCTGATCTCACCGTCGGCGATGACCCGCTTGTCGATCATCTCATCCGACGGGCCGCGGACGACGTCGCTGCCCTCCTCAGGGTCGAAGGGGTTGAGCACCTTCGTCGCCCCGGCGTCCTCGATGGCCCGGTCCACCATGTCCGCGTCCTTCTTGACGAAGGGCTCAGTGGACTCCAGCATCCCGGATTTCTCCATTCCGGCGCCCTCGAACTGCAGGGCGCGCTCCACGTCCTTCTTGGTAAAGTCAGCGTCCAGCGCCAGAGACTTTTCCACCGCCGCGCCGTCCAGTGCCACGACACACTCCACGTTCTTCTTGACGAACTCGTCGTCCAGCGCCAGCGATTTCTCCGCCGCGCCTTCGATCGCCACGACGCGCTCCACGTCCTTCTTGGTGAAATCAGCGTCCAGCGCCAAGGACTTTTCAACCGCCGCGCCGTCCAGCGCCACGACGCGCTCCACGTCCTTCTTGACGAACTCGTCGTCCAGCGCCAGAGACTTTTCCACCGCGCCGTCCAGCGCCACGATGCGCTCCACCGGGTTCTTCAGCGCGGGCGTCCCATCGGTGCCCAGCTCAACGGACTTGTCGATCTGCCCCAGGGAATCGGCCTTGACGAGGACGTCCGCCTCGGCCAGTCGAACGATGTCCGCGGCGTCGGGCGCCATCGCCCGCACCACGGGCGCGGCGACATGCATTCCTTCCGCGAGCTTCGGAATGTCGCCCTCGGCCAGCGCGCCGGCACACAGGGTCGTGGTCGCCGCGAGGGCGCAGACCACGGAAACCGCCTTGATATATCGCTTCATAATGATTGCCTCCTTTGATCATTCGCGTCGCCCGGCCCGCAGGGGCCGCGGCCTCGCGCCCGCCGCGGGGCGCTCCGTTGACTTGATTCCATTATAGCCGCCGCCGGAGGTCCTTCGTAATTCGTCTTTTACGCCTCTTCTCCGCGTCAAAATAACACATTCGCGCATTGACATTCCACGGCAAACATGTTAAAATCACTCTACCGATCAGGTGACAGGGAACACGTCCCCCGGAGAGGCACGCAAGAGAGCACGCGCCATAGGCTGAAAGCGCGGGCCGGAGCTGCCGCGGGATACCGCCCCTCGATGGCCGGCGTCCCGCGCGCGTTACTGCGCGGCTGAGCGGCTGCGGCGAAGGCCCAGCCAGCAGGGTGGAACCACGGATGCGACGCATTCGTCCCGGCAGGGACGAGTGCGTTTTTTTGAATTGGACAAGATTAGTGTCTGTTTCAAAGCAGCCCAAGCAGGGTCCCCCGCCCTCCCCGTCCCCTGAACCAGCCCAGTATATAAATATGAAGGAGCGTATGAACATGGAGCGCGAACACTTTCTGGAAGTTTACCGCCATTCCCTGGCCCACATCCTGGCCAAGGCCGTGATGGAGATCTTCGGCAGGGAAAACGTGCAGATCGCCATCGGCCCGCAGATCGCCGACGGCATGTACTATGACTTCCTGCTGCCCCGGGGCATCAGCACCGAGGACTTCCCCGCCATCGAGGCGAAGATGAAGGAGATCATGAAGCGCAAGGAGCCCTGGACCCGCAAGGAGGTCTCCAAGGACGAGGCGCTGGCCATCTTCAAGGGCCAGAAGTACAAGGAAGAGCTGATCAACGACCTGCCCGAGGGCGAGACCATCACCGTGTACTACACGGGTGACGACTTCGTGGACCTGTGCCGCGGCCCCCACGTGGAGAACTCCGCCGAGCTGCTCTCCGTGGCCTACAAGATCCGCGCCGTCTCCAGCGCCTACTGGCGCGGCGACGAGAAGCGGGATTCCCTGCAGCGCGTCTACGTCTACGCCTTCCCGGACCAGCAGCAGCTGAAGGCCCACCTGGCCATGATCAAGGAGGCCCAGGAGCGCGATCACAAGAAGATCGGCAAGGAGCTGGACCTGTTCATGTTCGACGAGACGGCCCCCGGCATGCCCTACTGGCTGCCCCGCGGCTGGATCCTCTACCAGACGCTGCTGGCCTACAGCCGCAAGCTCCAGGCCAAGCACGGCTACACCGAAATCTCCGCCCCGCTGATCAACAAGAAGAAGCTGTGGGTGATCTCCGGCCACTGGGCCCACTACCAGAACAACATGTTCATGGTGCCCGGCCTGGAGGGCTTCATGGCCGCGGACGCCGAGATCCCCGGCGTGCTGGACAACCCCGCTGACGGCCTGGACGAGACCGCTTCCGTGAAGCTGGTGGCCGGCGCGCCGGTGTTCAACCGCGACCTGGACGACACCATGGGCGCCAAGCCCATGAACTGCCCCAACGCCATGATGACCTACAAGCGGACCCTGCACTCCTACAAGGAGCTGCCCATCCGCTACAGCGAGTATGACGTGCTGCACCGCAAGGAGAAGTCCGGCCAGATGAACGGCCTGTTCCGCGTGCAGGAGTTCCGCCAGGACGACGACCACACCTTCGTGACCGAGGACCAGATCGAGAGCGAGATCGCCGACATCATCGCCATCGCCGACGAGATCTACGCCACCTTCGGCGTCACCTACCGGGCCGAGTTCTCCACCCGCCCCGAGGACTTCATGGGCGACATCGAGGTCTGGAACCGGGCCGAGGCCGCGCTGAAGAAGATCCTGGACAAGAAGTACGGCGAGGGCAACTATGAGATCAACGAGGGCGACGGCGCGTTCTACGGCCCGAAGATCGACCTGCAGATCAAGGACGCCCTGGGCCGCGAGTGGCAGTGCGGCACCATCCAGCTGGACTTCCAGCTGCCCCACAACTTCGGCCTGACCTACGTGGACCAGGACGGCAGCCTGAAGCAGCCCGTGGTGCTGCACCGCGCGCTGTACGGCTCCCTGGAGCGCTTCATCGGCATCATCATCGAGAACTTCAAGGGCTCCTTCCCCTTCTGGCTCAGCCCCTACCAGGTGGCCGTGGTGCCGATCCGCCCCGAGCACAACGATTACGCCCGCAAGGTGGCCGAGCGCCTCGAGGACGAGGGCATCCGCGTGGAGGCCGACTACGCCGACGTGAACATGAACACCAAGATCAAGTTCTTCAAGACCATGAAGGATCCCTACATCATCGTGGTCGGCGACAAGGAAGCGGAAGAAGAGACCGTGTCCATCACCGTGCGCGGCCAGAAGCAGCAGCTCCACGGCGTGCCGCTGGAGACCCTGGTCAAGATGTGCAACAGGATGAACGACACCCGCTGCCTCGATTTGATCGGCGAAGTGCCTGAGGAATAATTGTGCAGGAGTTTAGAGTGGAGAGTTAAGAGTTTGGATAGAGTGTGCTGATCGTCGGCTATCGTCTAAACTCTCAACTCTAAACTCTAAACTCTTTTTTGCCACAACGATTGTCATAAGGAGAAATCATCATGCTCGCTCAGACCCCTCCCATGGGCTGGAACAGCTGGGACTGCTACGGCACGGCAGTCAACGAGGCCCAGGTGCGCCAGAACGCCGAATACATGGCCAAACACCTGAAGCCCTTCGGCTGGGAATACGTGGTGGTGGACATCCAGTGGTACAACCCTACCTCCAGCACCCACGAATACGAGCCCTTCGCCGAGGAGTGCATGGATGCCTGGGGCCGCTTCGTGCCCGCGGAGAACCGCTTCCCCAGCGCCGCGAACGGCGCGGGCTTCGGGCCCCTGGCGGACTACATCCACGGCCTGGGACTGAAGTTCGGCGTTCACATCATGCGGGGCATTCCCCGCGCGGCGGCCCATCGCCGCCTGCCCATCGCCGAGAGCGAATACACCTGCGCCGAGGCGGCGAACCCCAACTCCATCTGCGCCTGGAACCCGGACATGTACGGCACGCGGCAGGACCATCCCGGCGCGAAGGCCTACTACGACAGCATCTTCCGGCTCTACGCCCAGTGGGGCGTGGACTACGTCAAGTGCGACGATATCGCCCGGGAGTATCCCCACTGCCGAAGGGAGATCGAGCTGATCTCCGACGCCTGCCGGAGCTGCGGCCGGGACATCGTGCTGAGCCTCTCTCCCGGCCCCGCGCCGCTGGAGCAGGCCGAGCACCTGAAGCGGCATGCCAACCTGTGGCGGATCACGGACGACTTCTGGGACGACTGGCAGCTGCTGAAGGGCATGTTCGAGCGGGCAGGAAAGTGGTGCGTCCACGCCGGGCCGGGTCACTGGCCGGACGCGGACATGCTGCCGGTGGGCGCGCTGCGCCAGTGCTACACCTCCCACCCCGACGGCCAGTGGACGCGGTTCACGCAGCCCGAGCAGCGGACGATGCTCACGCTGTGGTGCATGCTCCGCTCTCCATTGATGATCGGCGGCGAGCTGACGAAGAACGACACCTTCACGTTGGAACTGCTGACCAACGGCGACGTGCTCGCCATTGGGCGGGAGAGCTTCTGCGGTCATCCGCTCTACAATGACGGCCAGACCTGCGCCTGGCTCGCGCCCCGCAGGGACGGTGCCGGCGCGTATGCCGCGCTCTTCAACCTTTCGGACAGAGCGCGCCGGGTGAGCCTCGATCCCGCCTGCGTGGAGCATGGCTGGTCCCTGGCCACCGAGCTGTGGACCGGCATCCCCGCAAAGCGGGGCCTGTCGTCCCGCCTCGCCCCCCACGACGCGGCGGTGTGGAAAATCGAATACTGACCTCTTCGCCCGCCCTGCCCGCGCAGCGGCGTGCTTTGAGCGCTTATGCCCCGTGGGGAAGGCGTCGCGTCTTCCGTGTTGGCGACATCCCAAAGGCGGCAACGCCCATCATTTTTTACCCCCCGGGCCCACGCCACGGTCTGGACAATCGATGACGGCTATGTTAAACTTATAGGGAGAGAATGTGACGTGCCGCGCTTTGGCGCGGCGTGAGAGGGAGAAGAACGATGAAGAGACGCCTGCTCAGCCTGCTGGCCGCGCTGCTGATCTGCGCGCTGTGGACGACCACCGCCCTGGCGGAATTCGTGGAACCCGAGATACTCAATGACGCCGTGGACGCGGAGATCGCCCCGGCCGAGGACACGGGGGCCGAGGGCCTTTCCATGGAGGCGGGGGCCGTCGAAGTGCCAGAAGCTGCCGATGGGCCGGAGGCCGCCCAGTTTCCCGGCGCCGGCGACTTCATCCTCCAGGAGGCGCTCGACGGCGAAATCCTGCCCGGCGGGGAGGATTCCGCAGACCTGCCTCCCGCGGCGGACCTCTATGCCATCGACGGCGAAGACGGCGACTTCGCGGCGGAGGGCGACCAGGCCGTGCTGGCGGAGGAGATGGGCGAGGCCGCGGACTCCCTGTCCCCGCGCCTGTACACCACCCAGATGATCCTGGGCGTCAAGGAGACCCGCGCCCTGGCTGGCGCCACCAGCTACACCTACACCTCCCAGAACCCCGCCATCGCCACGGTTTCCGCCACCGGCGTCGTGACCAGCAAGAAGACCGGCACCACCACCATCGTGGTCACCAACGCCTTCAGGCGGCAGAGCACCTGCACGGTCACCGTGAAGAAAGCCCCCAAGAAGGTGACGCTGAAGCCCAAGAAGCTGTCGCTGCCGGCAAAGACCACCGCGCTGCTGACGGCCTCCCTGCCGAAGAACACCGCCTCGGCCATCACCTACACCTCCAGCAACCCCGCCGTCGCCACCGTCGGTCCCACCGGCATCGTCACCGGCGTCAGCACGGGCAAGGCCACCATCACCGCGAAGGCCTTCAACGGCAAGAAGGCCACCTGCAAGGTGACCGTGACCCACGAGAGGAACTACGCCATCAACTACCGCGCGCTGCTCATCGGCGAGGGCACCTTCCCCAACATGGGCAGCTCCCGCTCGCTGCCGGCGAAGAAGAACATCTCCATGATGGAGAAGATGCTGCGCAGCGTCAAGGGCCCCATGGGCAACGGCTGGTCCATCACCACCCGGCTCGACCGCACCGCCTACCAGGTCCAGAATGACATCAGCGCCGCCTTCGCCGGGGCCACCTCCAACGACGTATCCCTGTTCTACATCTCCACCCACGGCAACTCCGGCGTCCGGTACACCCAGAACTACTACTCCGCCGGCGCGCTGTCCACCTACGCCTACGGCTCGGGCGTCAACGCCATCAGCCTGCACCAGCTGGCACGGTGGCTGAACGCCATCCCCGGCCGGGTCATCGTCATCATCGACGCCTGCGGCTCCGGCTCTGCCGTCTACAACGCCAAGGCCGCTGGCCGCTTCGACGGCGCAGCCTTCGATCAGTCCGTGGTGGACGCCTTCTCCGAGCTGGACGTGGGCGTGATGGCCCCCGGCGACCATGACATGGGCGCCTTCGTGCTGACGAACAAGTTCTTCGTGCTCACCTCCGCCGCCGACGGCGAGTGGGGCTGGAGCAACGCGAAGAAGGGCCACTTCTTCACCCAGTGGCTCACCGCCGGCGTCAAGACCAAGGGCAAGATGCCCGCCGACAGCAGCAAGAACAAGTACCTGACGCTGCACGAGCTGTACAAATACACCTCGAAGAAGGCCAACAAGACCTGGATCCGCAGCAATGAGGACGGCCGCCGCTACAAGCAGCACGTTCAGGTCTACCCCGCCAACTCGGGCTTCGAGCTGTTCTACCGGAAGTAGCGCCACGGACGCTGTTCGAACCAAATACAACACTAAAAGGAAGAAGCGCTCTCTCCGGTCAGAAAGCGCTTCTTCCTTATATATACAGGTCAGAATTCCACCGCGTCTCCGATGAGCTCCGCGAGGGCCTCCAGGCCCGCCTGGTCCTCCGCGCTGAAGCGGTCGAACCTCGGGCTGTCGATATCCAGCACGCCGATCACCGCGCCGTCCCTGCGCAGGGGCACCACGATCTCAGAGTTGGAGGCGCTGTCGCAGGCGATGTGCCCCGGGAACTCGTGCACGTTGGCCACCCGCTGGGTGCGGTTCTCCGCCGCCGCCGTGCCGCAGACGCCCTTCCCCACCGGGATGTGGATGCAGGCCATCTTCCCATTGAAGGGCCCCAGCACCAGCCGGCCCTCCCGCATCAGGTAGAAGCCCGCCCAATTCAGGCCCTCCATGGAGTCGTAGATCAGCGCCGCGGCATTCGCCAGCAGCGGCACAAACCACTTCTCCTCCGCGGCCAGTCCCTTCACCTGTTCGCACAACAGCTTGTAATCCATGCCCGTCGCCCTCCTGACTTGATTCGCTGCGAACATGATAGCGAATGGCGAGGGGTTTGTCAATGGGGATGGACCCGCCAATGATCCGCTGGGCTGTTATTCCAAAGCCATCCGCAATTGCCGCGCCCATGTCAATCTTCTGTAAACTCCCCTCTTCGTCAATCAAAACCGCTTGACAGCATCCCATCCTTCGCGTATAATGAGAAAGCTGTCAAGTAAAATCTCTTGCGGGGGCGCGACTATGGCCGACATGAATGCGCGGGTGGAATTGAATTACCTGCTGGATTTCTACGGCCCCCTGCTGACGGAGCACCGCCAGGAGGTCATGCGCCTGTACTGCGAGGAGGACCTCTCCCAGCAGGAGATCGCCGACCAGCTGAGCATCACCCGCCAGGGCGTGTTCGACACGCTGGCCAAGGCGAAGAAGCAGCTGACCGGCTATGAGGACAAGCTGGGGCTGGTCCGCCGCCACCTGGCGCAGACCGCCCAGGCTGAGAAGTGCCTGGAGGCCCTCTCGGACATGCGGCCCTCCGAGGCCGACAAGCCCGCCATGGCCCGGGCCCGGCAGGCGCTGGACGCCATCCTGCGGGACCGGCTGGACTGACAGCATATTGTGATGAAAGAGTGGTGATGTCCGCGTGGCATTTGAAGGATTGACCGACAAGCTCCAGGGCGCGTTCAAGAAGCTCAGCAGCAAGGGCAAGCTGACCGAGGCCGACGTCAAGACCGCGATGCGAGAGGTTCGCATGGCCCTGCTAGAGGCGGATGTCAACTTCCTGGTGGTGAAGGACTTCGTCAAGAAGGTGACGGAGCGCGCCGTTGGCCAGGATATCATGCAGAGCCTGACCCCGGGCCAGCAGGTCATCAAGATCGTCAATGAAGAGCTGACGAACCTGATGGGCGGCACCAACGCCCGGTTGACCTACTCCCCCCAGGCCCCGACGATCTACATGATGGCGGGCCTGCAGGGCGCCGGCAAGACCACCATGTGCGCCAAGCTGGGCAACCTGTTCAAGAAGGACAACAAGAAGCCCCTGCTGGTGGCCTGCGACGTATACCGCCCCGCCGCCATCAAGCAGCTGCAGGTGGTCGGCGAGCAGGTGGGCGTCGAGGTGTTCGAGCGCGGCCAGGGCGACCCGGTGCAGATCGCGAAGGAAGCCGTCGAATACGCCCGCTATTACGGCCGCGACCCGGTGATCATCGATACCGCCGGCCGGCTGCACATCGACGAAAACCTGATGCAGGAGCTGCGGGACGTCCGCGAGGCGGTCAAGCCCAAGGAAATCCTGCTGGTGGTCGACGCCATGACCGGCCAGGACGCCGTAAACGTGGCAAAGACCTTCAATGAGGAGCTGGGCGTGGACGGCGTCATCCTCACCAAGCTGGACGGCGACACCCGCGGCGGCGCGGCCATCTCCGTGCGCGCGGTCACCGGCAAGCCCATCAAGTTTGCCGGCATCGGCGAAAAGCTGACGGACATTGAGCCCTTCCACCCGGACCGCATGGCCAGCCGCATCCTCGGCATGGGCGACGTGCTGACGCTGATCGACAAGGCCCAGGAGCAGTTTGACGAGAAGGCCGCCATCGACCTGACCCGCAAGATGCGCACCAACAGCTTCACGCTAGAGGATTACCTGGATCAGCTCAGGCAGATGAGCAAGATGGGCTCCATCACCGACCTGCTGAAGATGGTCCCCGGCCTGGGCAGCAAGATCAAGGACGTGGACATCGACGAGGAACAGGTGACCAAGGCCCAGAAGAAGAACGAGGCCATCATCCTCTCCATGACCCGCATGGAGCGCCGCAACCCCGACATCCTCAACGCCAGCCGCAAGCGCCGCGTCGCCGCGGGCAGCGGCACCACCGTGCAGGACGTCAACCTGCTGCTCAAGCAATTCGACCAGGCCCGCAGCATGATGAAGACCATGATGGGCGCCGGCAAGCGCGGCAGGATGCGCATCCCCTTCGGGAAGATGCCGAAATTCTGACGGGCCGCGCCCGCTGGCAATAGCTGCCGCGTCTTTGAAATCCGCCGGATCGGCCATTGAGCGGCCTCCCGGCGGCGTAAGTAAACCACGATATACGAGGCATAAAGCCGTATATATACAACATTCGATATCATTAAGGAGGAAATCCAAATGGTCAAGATTCGTCTGAAGAGAATGGGTATGAAGAAGAAGCCCTTCTATCGTCTGGTTGTCACCGACAGCCGCAACCCCCGCGACGGCCGCTTCATCGAGGAGATCGGCTACTACAATCCCGTTGCCGAACCCGTTGAGATGAAGATCAACGACGAGCGCGCCAAGTATTGGCTCGGCGTCGGCGCCCAGCCCACGGACACCGTCCGCGCGCTGCTGAAGAAGGGCGGAGTCCTGTAATCATGGTTGAACTGGTTAAGTATATCGCGCAGGCGCTGGTGGAGAAGCCGGATGCCGTAGATGTCCGCGAGGTTGAAAACGAGGACAGCATCGTCATCGAGCTGCGCGTCGATCCCGACGACATGGGCAAGGTCATCGGCAAGCAGGGCCGCATCGCGAAGGCCATTCGCACCGTGGTCAAGGCCGCTTCCGTGAAGGCCCCCAAGCCCGTCTTCGTGGAGATCATCTGATCCCTTCGTCCCCTGCCCCTTCGGGCCAATGTCACTAAGATAGGGCAACGAGGGGCACGAACAAGCGAGTTCGTGCTCC
>JAUMVG010000088.1 GCA_030530315.1 Clostridia bacterium
CACCGCAGTCACTCCAGCCATCGTAGCGGTGGTGGTAGTCATTCCAGCCATGTCAGTCATAGCAGTCACAGCAGTCATTCGAGTGGCAGTCATTCCAACCATAGTAGCCATAATAGTCATTCTAACCACTCGAATCATTCCAGCGTTTCTCGAGCCGAGGTTAATCCGAAAACACCTAAGCCTACTTGTAAAAAAGCTATAGATATTGCCTCCGAATCACCTACATCGATAGTGACAATTGAATTCCAAGGAGGAGAGCCGACTCTCAACCCGGAGGTTCTTCGCTTTGCAGTTCCGTATGCCAAGCAAGTATTCTCTAGGAAAGGTAAGCAGGTCAATTTCGCCATCGTGACCAACCTTACTGTACCTGATCCAGATCTGCTTGACTGGTTGATTCGGGAGGGCGTCAGCATCTCAACTTCTCTGGATGGTCATCGAGAGCTGCATAACTCCAACCGTCCGCTCAAAAACCATCTATCTACGTTTGATCAATGGGAGGCTGGATTGCAACTCTGCCGTTCATTATACGAAAAGCACGGATATGAATGTGAGGTCGGTGCTATCCAAACCACGACGCGCCAGTCGCTTGCATATCCTCATGAAATCGTTAATGCCTATATTGAGCATGGTTACCATAATCTCTATATCCGTCCTCTTACCCCTCTGGGGTGCGCAGCAGAGGAATGGCAGCAGGTAGGCTATACTCCTCAGGAATACCTCTGTTTCTATACTGCAATCCTGGATGATTTGTTCCAGCGGTGTAAGGCTGGCACTATTGTAACAGAATCAACAGCATCAATCTATCTCCGGCGGATCCTTTTACAGGACTCAGTAGGACATACCGAGTTTAGGTCGCCATGTGGCGCTGCGGTTGGGCAAATGGCAGTCAACTATGACGGTCAGATCTACACATGCGACGAGGGTAGAATGCTTGCTAATATGGGCGACTCGACATTCCGGCTGGGTGATGTCGACAACACTTATGAAGAACTCGTGACTTCTCCGGCAGCGCATGCTACTTGTACCGCCTCCTGTGTGGAAACCTTGCCATTGTGCTGCGGCTGCGTTTATCATCCGTTCTGCTCGGTATGTCCTGTCGTAACCTATAGCTCAGAGGGGGATTTAGTGTCTCATGATATACACAATTATCATTGCGAAATATCGAAGGGAATCCTCCAGTATCTTTTTAGAAGACTATTTGATGCAGACGAAGAAGAACTTGAGCTCCTTCACAAGTGGGCAAGATAAAAATAATGTTCTAGAAAAGAAGAACGTTGGAAGGTTAATCGTATGCTACATCAGATAGAAATGAACAACAATTTCAACAAAAAACGATGCTCTGCATTTCCGGATTAGTTGTTGAACCTGTCCGGTAATTGTGCGCCCTTTTTAGAGATACTTTATGTCGTTATAATGTCAAACAATTAGAGAGATGTATTACTGAGTTATATTAGTACTCTGTTTGCTAACATGCCAATGGCGATTGTACTTCGGGTTTCCCTTAACCATAACTATAGGCACTTTGGTGATCCATTAACTCTGACACACCTGCAACACTTCTGAAACAATACGAACATATCTTTAAATTTGCTCCAGAGACCCATTTACGGTTGAAATAGAACAAATGTTCGATTATAATATATCCATCAGCTCCCGAGATCGGGGGCCTGCCCCGCTATTGGTTGTCAGGACGCTGGGATCAGCAGAAGGGAGAGGGAAATGTATGATATGACGAAGGAGGAACTGGTTGCCGCTGTTGAAGCGGAGGAACAGGCGTGGTTGTCCACGGATGATATCCACCCCTACAAATCCCGTGTGCCTCAGACCAAAGGTAACACGGTTTCTTTTCCAAAGATTACGAAATTCAACACTTATCTCCTGCACCATTATGGCGCGGAGATTGTCGAAGAGATCAATGGCCTGCTGTACGACGGTGAGCTCGCCGCGATCTGTGGCGTTGACGGATTCTACAGCCAGCAGCTGACGCATGACCAATGCAGGATTGACCCACGGATGACTTTCTGGCGCGTGAACAAGTATGAGTTCACTGCCGATCTTGTCGTGTACCTGAAGGCCAACGCGTACAATGACGATTACTCCGGCCTCCAGTCTTTTACCCTTTATGTGTCGCTGGATTTCTGCGTCGATGAGCGAATGACCTATGAGTTCGGTAGCGTCAGCCTTAAGCAGCCGGAACGGGATAGGATAAAGCTGGACGATTATCTGATTCCTGTTCTGGGTATGCGAGAGGTCAACGCCGCAGCAGAGGACTTGCTGTTCGGGTATATGCCGGAGGCGCTGCACGATTATAAGCTGCTCGACCCCTTCAAACTGGCCATGAAGATGGGGCTTGAGGTGGCCTATCATAAACTGTACAAGAACCACAAAACCAAGAGCGTACTCTACTGGTTTGACAGCGAAGTCAAAGTAACCCCCAGGGACGGGGACGATAAGACGCCTCCCATTGTGGTGAAGATTCCGGCAGGCACCATCCTGATCAACGAGAACGCTGTGCACAGAGACCGTGCTCGGCTAAACGTGTACCACGAGTGCTTCCATGATGAGTACCACTGGCTGTTCTACAGGTTGCAGGAGATGCACAACAACGATCTGCGGAAGATCAAACGGACTCGAAAGCCGAAGAACCAGGGTAAGGAACCTAAGAATCCGCTGACCATCATGGAATGGGAAGCCAAGCAAGGAAGCATGGCGCTCATGATGCCGGAGAGCATCATGCGTCCGGTGATCGAACAGTATAAGACGGAAGAGTATAAGATACACAAACATGCGGGGTGGGTGTACCAGGGCGTTGGATATTCCATCTACGACGCTATGGATATCCCGAAGTATCTGGCCAGAAGTCGCATGATCCAGCTCGGGTACTGGCAGGCGCAGGGATCGCTCAACTATATTCAAGCCAACCAGATGTGTGGGAGGTACATCACGCCGTTCACTTTCTCGCGCGAGAGTTGTCCGACCACAGCGCACACCTTTGTCATCAGCCCAGAGGAATCCTTCAGACTGTATGAGCAGAACGCGGAATACCGTGCGCGGCTGGACACCGGCGACTATGTGTATGTCGAAGGCCACATCTGCCTGAACGACCCAGCCTATATTGTCCAGACTCCGCTGGGCCCCAGGATGACGGACTGGGGGAACCGCCATGTAGATGAGTGCTGTCTCCGGTTTGAAAACGTGTATGAGGTGGACGAGAGCTATGAATTCCACCTCAACTCCATAAACTCTGACGAGGAATACAATCGCCATTATATCGACTTTGTTGCACAGGGCAAGGAGTTGTCGACAAAGGAGGCGATGGAGGAACAGAGCAAGATCATTGAGGAACTGCCCTCGAAACCCGGCGAAGCGCTGAAAGCCCTGATGAAGCTGAGTGGAAACATGACCATCGAACAGATGGCAGAGCGTGCGCTGGTGTCTACTGGCACTGTCAAGAACTGGCGCAAAGAGGAATACACTTACGATGCCGAAACCGCCATCCGAATCATCGTGGGGCTGCACCTCCCGCCGTGGATTTCAAGCTGGTTCCTGCAGATCAGCGGTGTGGGTCTCCAGTTTCGTGGTTTGCACATGATGTACAGGAACATCATTGCCTGCCATTACATGGACACCTTGAGTGAGGTCAACTCGCTGATCGAGCTGGCAGGATTCGATAGAATGAGCGAGCTTCGATAGCTTCTTTACCCGCTCACCTTAAGGAACACAGGCACATCACGCCTCAGTACAGTATGCTGCTGGATGTGATGTGCTTTTTTGTTTTTGGGACGCAACAAGGATTTAACAAATGGAAATTGGACAATTTTCTTGTCCGTTTTCGAGCCTCTATTATCCGTGATTTAGAAGCCAAAGCTCTATATCGTGGCATGATGGATATGAAAAGCCATGGGATTCTTCTCTAATTTGAATCAAAGGCGCTATTCATCCCTCAAAACAGCGGACAATTTTTTTGTCTTTCGGATTGCCTCCCCCTGCGGTATTCTATATCCGTCAGCAAGAACTGGCGCACACGGAGGCGGCAACAAGCGCACTGCAGGCGCGCTGCCAACGTGAATGGATGCATCCATGACACTCAATGAACCAACGAACGGATGAGGCCGAGGCCCCTTCCCTTCTGCCATTGGCAGCGGGCGGGTGAAGATACCAGCCACCGTTCAGGAACAGCAGGCCGACAGGCCGGTTCAACGAAGTCGATTGGAGGCAGTATCATGCAGGTATCTTACAATTCTCCCGCCGCCATGTGGCACCGCATGGCAGAGACCACAATGCTCCTTTTCAAGTCCGCTCGTGTGAACATTGAGTTCACCAAGAATGGCTGGAAGCAGCTGCTCCAGCACAACACGTCTACGGTTTCCGCTTTCATTCAGTCCATCAACATCAAAGCAGATCTGGCTCTGTACATCGCCGCCCATGAGGACAAGGGGATTTTTATGGATACAGAGTGCCAGGAGATTTGCTACCAGTCCGGCCTGTTCCTGATCATCAGGAAGGAATACGGGGTCTGGTACATCACCGATGTGTTTACGACTGGTGAAGACGCTGGTTTTGTGCCGGTGTACTTCTGGACGCGCATCAAGCGTGGCTGCAAGCTGGTGGCTGCACGAATGTTGATCTGCTGGCGGCGACTGACCAGGCGGACGCCGAAATCCCAATCTACTGTATATGGAGGAACGCTCTATGAATGACAGGAATGCAAGGCTCGTGACCGCCGAGGCCGTGAGGCGCGGGCACCCCGACAAGTTCTGTGACCAGATTGCCGACGCGATCCTTGATGCGCACCTAAGTTACGATCCCAACGCCCGTGTCGCGGTGGAGGTCATGGCCACGGCGGGCAACATCGCCATCGCCGGTGAGGTCACTTCCCGTGCTGAGGTCGACTACGGAAAGATCGTCGATGGCGTCATCAGGCAGGTCGGGTATCGCCGCGCGGATCTGTGCGAGGAGGATACGGACAGTCTGGATATCTACGTCAACATCCATGACCAGTCTCCGGACATCGCCGCTGCTGTAGATGGCCGGTATCCGGACAGCGACCAGGGCGCGGGCGACCAGGGAATCATGGTTGGCTACGCAACCGACGAGACCGGCGCGAAGATGCCCAGGGCTTTCATCATCGCACAGCGCATTTGCCGCCTGCTGGATGAGGAAGCAGCACACACCCCGTGGCTGGGCGCAGACGGAAAGGCGCAGGTGTCCCTGAAGTATGAGGATGACCGCGTGTATGTCCACACCATCGTCGTGTCGGTGCAGCACGCGCCGAACGCGCCAGAGGACAAGCTCCGCGACTTGGTGACACAGGCTGTGTATCAGGCCGTCGGCAGGGCTGACATGTGGCAGCCTACTTCCAAGCTGCTGGTGAACCCTTCCGGTCGGTTTGTGCTGGGCGGCCCCGCTGCCGACACCGGCCTGACTGGACGCAAGCTGGCCGTGGATCAGTACGGTCCCGTCGCCCACATTGGCGGCGGCGCACTCTCCGGTAAGGATGCCAGCAAGGTGGATCGTTCGGGTGCTTACGCTGCCCGCTGGATTGCGCGGAACCTCGTAGCCGCAAAGCTGTGCAGCCAGTGTGAGGTCTCCATCGTGTACGCCATTGGCGTGTGTTACCCGGTGGGCATTACCGTGAACACCTTTGGGACGGGCATGAAGTCGGATGACGAGCTGGCGAAGCTGGTGTGGCGCGTGTTTGACCTGCGGCCCTTGGCGATCATCAAACGCCTGAAGCTGAACACGCCCAGCTACAGCCTGGTTTCCGTGTATGGCCACTTCGGACGCACAGACCTGAATCTCCCCTGGGAACAGGACGACATGGCCGATAAGCTCAGGGAGCTGGCACAGTACAACTATTAAGAAGGAGGACTCTCAATATGACGATGAGCTTGAAGATGCTGGCTGACATCGCCACCCACGCGCAGGCGATGGCAGACGAAGCGCAGGCGATGGCGGCAGCGATGCAAATCGTGGTGGACGACTGCGCGGAGCAGCTGGCTGCGAAGAAGGCAGAGAACGAGGCGGCGGGAATCACCGGCAAGACGGTAGTCGATCCCGAGTGGGTAGCCGAGGCTGAGGCATCGGTGGTGAACGAGCCGATGCCGAACACTCCGCCCGCGAAGAAGTACACCATCACGGAGGTGCGGGCGTTCGTCGCGGAGCGCACCAAGCCGGAGAACCGGGCACAGATCAAGGCGATTCTGAAGGGCTTTGGTGTGTCCAAGCTGACGGAGCTGCCCGAGGACAAGTATGGGCAGCTGATGGACGAGGTGAGCAAGCTGTGATCTGCAACGAAGTTTCCAGCCAAGACCAGGTGATTCAGCACAGCGGACGTGGGCACTCGGAGCTTGGCCCCTCGTCCTCGGAGCGCTGGCTCAAGTGTACGCCCAGCGCGGTGTTGTCGGCACAGTTCCAGGACAAGCCCTCGGTTTATGCTGAAGAGGGCACCTTCCTCCATGAGCTGTGCGAGCTGAAGCTTCACAGGTACCTCGGCGATATGACGAAGGACGTCATCGAGCGCCAGTACGCAGAGCATCGGGACAACGATTTCTACTCAGATGAGGCTGAAGAGGTCACGGACGTGTACGTCAACCACTGCATTGAAGTCATCGAAGCGATTCGCCTGTCCTGCCCTGATCCCTATATTGCCGTGGAGCACCGCCTGGATTTCAGCGAGTATGTACCGGACGGCTTCGGGACCGGCGATTTCATCGCCATCGCGGACGGCGTGATCGAGGTGATTGACTTCAAGGGTGGACGCGGCGTTCGTGTGAACGCTGACCACAACAGCCAGCTCATGCTGTACGGTCTGGGCGCTCTGCTGGAGTTCGATCCTCTGTATGACATCAAGACCGTGCGCATGACCATCGTGCAGCCACGGCTCCAGAATATCTCCTCCTTCGAGATGAATGCCGACGAGCTGATCAGGTGGGCGGACGAGTACCTGCACCCGAGGGCGCTGCTGGCACAGAAGGGCGAGGGTGAGTTCTGCGCCGGGGAGCACTGCCGCTGGTGCAAGGCCCGCCACACCTGCCGGGCCCGCAGCGAGTATTTCATGCAGCTGGCAAAACGCGACTTCAAGCAGCCCGACCTGCTGACCGATGAAGAGATCGCCGATATGCTGCCCATTGCCGAGGCGCTCAATAACTGGGTGCAGGATCTGCTGGCCTTTGCGACGCAGCAGGCCGTCGAGGGCAAGCAGTGGGCAGGCTACAAGCTGGTGGCCGGACGCACCGTCCGGAAGTACACCAGCGAGGCCGAGGTCATCAAGGCGTGTACCGATGCCGGGTATACGGACATCTACAAGACCACGCTGCTGGGTGTGGGCGACCTGGAAAAGCGCATGGGCAGGAAGGCTTTCCGGGACGTGCTGGGCAAGCTGGTGTACAAGCCGGAGGGCACACCCACGTTGGTGCCGATGTCTGATCCCCGGCAGGCTATCTCGACAGCAGCTTCCGATTTTGCAGAATAACGACGTGCCCCTGTATGGGGAGAAAGGACAATGACTATGGCTACCAAGGTTATCACTGGCAAGTGCCGCGCTTCTTTTGTGCACATCTTCGAGCCGCAGAGCATCAACGGCTCTGACCCCAAGTATTCCATGTCCCTCATCATCCCGAAGTCGGACAGCAAGACCATCGGCGCGATCAAGGCGGCCATCGACGAGGCCATCCAGAACGGCATCTCCGGCAAGTGGGGCGGCAAGCGCCCGCCGAACCTGAAGCTGCCCTTGCGCGATGGCGATGTGGACCGCGAGGAGGACGATGCGTATGAAGGAGGATTGACCAATGACCATAAGAGAGATCATGTTGCTGGTTGCTCAGAATCACGGGCAGAGTCTTGAAGAACTAGAGCAGGAAATCACATCATTCCTAGGAGAAAATGACCAGCAGAAAAGCATATCAGCTGAAGTGATTCTCCAAGGGCTTGTCCAACTTGCAATTGCACAGGAATTCATTGCAAGGAGGATGATGTGATTGTGTCTCCGCATTTCAGCTATCAGGACACAGGGAAAAGGATCAAGGAGCGAAGAAAAAAACTGCACTTGACACAGGAGGCCCTTGCTGAACTAGCAGACATTTCTGCTTCTTTTGTGGGAGCTATAGAACGGGGAGAAAAGAAGATGTCTGTCGAGACATTTTGCAAATTGGCAGAAAGGCTTGAGATCAGCTCAGAGTATCTTCTCTTTGGTCGCTGGGAGAATTGTAGAAGAGAGAAGTGTACTATTTGCGCAGAACTTAGAAGAGTTCTTTCAACACTCGAATAACATGATGATCCACTGAACACCCTCAGACAGCCTGTGGGTGTTCTTTTTTTGGAGGTGGTCAGATGAAGTCGATCCTCGGTATCGACATTGAGACCTACAGCCCGGTTCCGCTGCCCAAGACCGGCGTGTATAGGTATGTCGATACCGACGAGTTTGAGATACTGCTCTTTTCCTATGCCTATGATGACGGGCCTGTGTACACAGTGGATCTGGCCAGCGGCGAGCGCCTACCGGACAGTGTATTGGCAGACCTGGAGAACCCGGAGGTCATCAAGGCAGCCTACAACGCGCAGTTCGAGCGCGTGTGCCTGTCCAAGTACCTCTGCCATTGGCTCGACCCGCACCAATGGCGCTGCACAGCGGTCATGGCGGCATATCTGACCATGCCAGCACGATTGGCGGACGCTGCCGTCGCCCTCGGCGTGACCGAGAGGAAGATGGAGGAAGGCAAAGATCTCATCCGCTACTTCTCTGTGCCATGCAAGCCTACCAAGGTGAACAATGGTCGGACTCGGAACCTTCCCGAGCACGCGCCGGACAAGTGGGCGGTGTACAAACAGTACAATGCCCAGGACGTGGAAACTGAACGTGCCGTTCGGAAAGCCTGTGAAGTCCATCCCATGCCGGAATCCGAATGGGAGCTGTACGCACTTGATCAGATGATCAACGACCGAGGTGTGCGTGTGGATAAGCTGCTGGTGAAACAGGCAATGGCGGTCGATTCACAGTTTAGCGAAGCTGCGTATCAGCGGGCCAGGAACATCACCGGCTTGGATAACCCCGGCAGCGTGGCACAGCTGAAGGCATGGCTTGCCGATCAGGACGTGCCGATGGAGTCCCTGGCCAAGAAGCTGGTACAAGAGAAGGCGGCGAACACAGATGGTGTGGTTTCGGAATTGCTGTCTCTTCGGCTGGAACTGTCCAAGACCTCCATCAAGAAGTATGAGACCATCGCCCGCTGCGTGTGCCGGGATGGGCGTGTTCATGGCATGCTCCAGTATTACGGTGCAAACAGAACCGGCAGATGGGCAGGCCGCCTGTTGCAGGTCCAGAACCTGCCGCAAAACCATCTGGAAGACCTTGACCTGGCAAGGAAAGTCGTGAAGACGGGCGACACAGAACTGGTGGAGTTGCTGTTCGGCTCAGTGCCCAATACGCTCTCTGAACTGATCCGCACAGCGCTCATTCCCAAAGACGGGTACCGTTTCATTGTGGCGGACTTCAGCGCGATAGAGGCCCGCGTGCTGGCCTGGCTGGCCGGTGAAGAGTGGGTGCTCGAAGAATTCAGAGGCGCGGGCAAGATCTATGAGGCGACTGCTTCCCGTATGTACCATGTGCCTAAGGAAACCATTGTGAAGGGCAACTCAAATTATGAGTACAGGCAAAAGGGAAAGCAGGCCACACTGAGCTGTGGCTATGGCGGCGGCGTGGGTGCTTTGAAGAACATGGGCGCGAAGATGTCGGAGGATGAGATGCAGCCGCTGGTGGATGCCTGGCGGGAAGCCAATCCGCACATCGTGGCGCTCTGGAACGCAATGGATCGCGGCATGCGCAGGGTTATTCGCAACCACAGTTCTGTGCGTGTTGGCAAGGTCACGCTGTACTGGAAAGACGAGAAGCTGCTGATCCGACTGCCGTCTGGCCGCGACCTGTGCTACCTGTCCCCGCGAACCGTGCCCAACCGATTCGGGAACGATGGAATCGGGTATCTCGCGCCGATGGCCAACGGCCAGTTGGGGGTGCAAGAAACCTTCGGAGGCAAAGCCTGTGAGAACGTGACCCAGGCCATTGCACGCGACCTGCTGGCACACGCCATGCTCAATCTAGAAGCCCACGGGTATCGCATCGTATTTCATGTTCACGACGAGTGCGTCATGGAGATGCCCGTGGGCACAGGCTCTGTGGAGGAAGCATGCGCCATCATGGGTGAGACACCCGACTGGTGCAATGACCTGCCCCTTCGCGCGGATGGCTATGAGTGCGCCTCTTATCGCAAGGGATGAACGAATTATCCACGAGTTATCATTACACCCATTGCTATTCTGGCCGGGTAGAGCGATAGTACCACTACCCAAAATAGCAAGGAGGCGAACCCTGTGAAACAGATTCATTTTGACCCGACAGACCAGGAAGCCATGAACAAGCTGATGGACGAGCATGGCGATAGTAAGACGATGTATCCGGGCACAAACGAGCACGGCGAGAGCGTGTACATTTCGATCTTTAATGACAAGATCGTCACCATGACCTCGCAGACCAACGGTTGGAATCGGAAGAACACCTATTACCGAGACGGTAGCCGGGAAGAATCATTCGAGCGATAAGCAAGGAGGGCAACATTGTGGCAAAGGCAATGCTTCAGTCCAGGGACAAGGATGGAAGGCATCAGGTCCCGCTGGAAGATGTGGAGATTCTGGAAGTGGCTGGAGACAATGATTACATCGTCCGAACGTCGGATGGCATCCGCTGTCATGCGCTGTTCAATCCGTTCACCGGGTTTTATTTTGCGGACGATGTCTACCGCGTTATTTCCGATCGGAAGGAGGAAGCACTATGAAGGTGTTGATTGTGGAACCGAGGCAGACGCCCCGACGAGCTGACATCCCGCACACACTGAGGGATATGCAGCAGACGGTTGGCGGGTACATTGAGATCATTCGCCCCTTCGATGATCCGGTGGTGCTGGTTTGTGATGAGGAGGGCAAGCTCAAGGGCTATGAACTGAACCGCGCTATCGTAGGCAAGGACATCATCGCGGGCACATTCTTCCTGGCAGGCATTGACGAGGAAGATTTGACCGATCTCCCAGATGACCTGGCAGAGAAGTATGAGGCGCTGTTCAGATCTCCGCAGGTGTTCTTCCGTTCGCCTCGAGGCATCCTGGTCCTCAGCGAAGACGGAACTCAGGAGGTCATCGGATGATCAGGCCGGAGGTGTACCAGGAGAACGGTTATAAGAACCGCGATGATTACCTGAACAGCCTGTCTGAGGACTATGGTGTACCCATCGATGCTGTGCTGGCCCTGGCTGAAGTGCTGGGGCCGGACGAGGACTTCGATGGCCTGGTCAGCAATTTGGAAGACGCCATGTATGGCGGCTGGTTCGACGGAATGGATGAGGAGGATGACGATGGATAGATGGCCGACGAGGGGTGCGGTGGAGCGCGTCCGTGCACGGTACAAAGCAGGAACGCGGATCGAACTGATAGAGATGGACGATCCACAGGCCCCGCCTGCTGGCACACGTGGAACCATCATTGCTGTGGATGACATCGGCTGCCTGATTGTCAATTGGGACAAT
>JAUMVG010000015.1:0-25366 GCA_030530315.1 Clostridia bacterium
GCGGAAATGCAGCCTAATACGCCGAAAATGCGCTTCAGGCATTTTAGAAACAGACTCTAATCATGTACAATCCCAACGATTGTCGACGTGTCCCTCCGGAACCCGCCGACCCGGAAAACGTTCCGTTTTCCTAATCATGTACAATTCCAAATAAACGGGATCGACGCCCGGTCGGCGCCGATCCCGCGTGGTCACCGAAGGCCCTCGCCCCGGTCCTCGTCGGAGGCGTCGTCGTGGGAAATGATGTAGTCCACCACCGCGTCCACCGTGGTTAAGGCCAGCCCCACGTAGCTGTCCGCGCAGCCGTAGTAGATGGCGATGCGGCCGGTGTCCGGGTCCTGGAGCGTGGCGCAGGGGAAGCACACGTTCGGCACAAAGCCCCGCTCCTCGTACCACTCCTCCGGGGTCAGCAGGAAATTCTCGCAGCGGTACAGCACGCGGCTGGGCTCGTCCCGGTCCAGGATCGCGCCGCCGATGGAGTACACGAAGCCGCTGCAGGTGCCGGTGACGCCGTGATAGAACAGCAGCCAGCCCAGGCTGGTCTCGATGGGCGCGGCCCCGCCGCCGATCTTGACGGCCTCCCACCAGGCCTTGCCCTTGCCCATCACGTGGCGGTGGCGGCCCCAGAAGGTCATGTCCGGGCTCTGGCTCAGGAAGATGTCGCCGAAGGGCGTGTGGCCGGAATCCGAGGGTCGGGACAGCAGCATGAACATGCCGTTCACCCGCCGGGGGAACAGCACGGCGTTGCGGTTGAAGGGAACGAAGGGGTTCTCCAGGCGGGTGAAGGTCTTGAAGTCCTTCGTCCGCGCGATGCCGATGGAGGCGCCGTAGAAGTCCTGACACCACACGGCGTAGTACCAGTCCTCCACCTTCACCAGCCGGGGATCGTAGGCGTATTGGGGCATGAAGGGCTCGCCGCTTTCGTCCACGAACTGCACGCCCTCGGCGTCGAAGTCCCAGCGGATGCCGTCGGCGCTGTGGCCGAGGTAGATGCAGGGCACGCCGTTGACCCGCTCGCCCCGAAACACGCCCACGAACGCGCCGTCGTAGGGCACCACGGCGCTGTTGAAGATCCGCGCCACGCCGGGCACGGGATTGCGCGGGATGATGGGGTTGCCCTCCCAGCGCCACACCGGAGCGTCGTGCCTGTCCCCGGCGGGCCGGTCCTGCCAGGGAATGTTGGGCAGGGCCGGAGCATTCAGTATTTTCACATGGTTCATGTTCTCATCCTCGATTCATGCGGCGGGAAAACGCGTTTCCCGCCGCGATCGGACTCATCCCTTCACCGCGCCGGCGGCCAGACCGGAATAGATGAACCGCTGGCAGGTGATGAAGATGATCAGCATGGGCAGCAGCGTGAGGATCACGCCCGCGGAAATCACGTTGTAGCGGTTTCCGAAGGGGCCGGTGAAGCTGTACAGCGCCGTGGAGATGGTGGCGTAGCGGGTCTTGTCCTGCAGGTACAGGTTGGCGTTGTAGTATTCGTTGTACACGCCGATGCCCTTGAGGATCATCACCGTCACCATGGCGGGCTGCAGCAACGGGAACAGTATCTTGAAGAACACGCCGAAATAGGTGCAGCCGTCCAATATGGCCGACTCGTCCAGGTCGATGGGCAGGTTCTCGAAGTATTGTATGAATATGTAGATCGATATGACGTCCGTGCCGCATTGCAGTATGATGTAGCCCACCAGGGAATTGATCAGGTTCAGGCTGGACATGATCTGGTACACCGTCACCTGCATGGCGATGCCGGGGATCAGCGTGGCGAACAGGAACAGGCTGCGGATCAGGTTGTTGCCGGGAAAGGTGAAGCGGTTCAGCACAAAGGCCAGCATGGAGCCGATCAGCACCGAACAGGCCACGACCACGATCACCACCGCAAAGCTGGTGATGAAGGCGCGGCCCATCTCGCCGTCCACCCACACGGTCTTGAAGTTTGAAAAGTTCAGCCAGTTCGCGGGCGCCTGCATCACGGGCGTCAGCGCGTACTCCTCGTCGGTCTTCAGCGCCACCAGCACGCAGGACACGATGGGCACCAGGGCGATGAACGAGAACAGCGCCAGCATGAAGTATTTCACGAAGCCCACGGCGAGCCAACTGGCCCGCTGGCCCGTGGTCATGCTCACATAGGCGTCATTTTTCTTCTTGGCCGCCATCAATACACACCTCCCCTGGGTTTCTTGGCCTTGGAGTCCGTCCCATCCTTGATGACATATTTGAATATCAGCTTTTGCAGGAGGGTGGCGATGATGATGATAATCATCAGTATGACCGCCATGGCGCAGGCCATGCCCACCTTCTGGTCCACGTGGGCCGTCTGGTGCATCTTGATGAAGTAGGTGGCCGTGCCGGACGCGCCGCCGCCCATGATGACGTAGGGCGGCTCGAAGGCCGACAGCGAGCCAGTGATGGACAGGATCACGTTCAGCACCACGATGGTCTTGATCGACGGCAGTATGATGTACTTGAACTGCTGCCAGCGGTTCGCGCCGTCGATCTGCGCGGCTTCGTACAGCGTGGCGTCCACGGACATGATCGCGCCGATGAACATGACCATGTTCTGGCCCATGTACTTCCACACCGAGGTGCCCACCAGCGAGATGTTGTTGATGCTCTGGTCCCGCAGCCAGTAGGGCAGGTTTTCCTTGTTGAAGCCGATGGCCCCCAGCAGCGTGTCCAGCACGTAGCCGCGGGTGAAGAAGAACTTGAAGATAAAGCCGATGGCGATGCCGTTGATCAGGTAGGGAAAGAACATGGCGCCCTTGAAGAAGTTGCCGCCCTTTGTCTTGAAGGACAGCATGGTGGCGAACAGCAGCGCCAGGACCAGCTGGACCAGCGCGCCGCCCATGTAGTACAGCGACAGGAGCATCGCGCCGAAGTATTCCTTCTTGGTGAATATGCGGGCGTAGTTCTTCAGGCCCACGAAGCCGCGCACCTTGGTGTAGCTGCGATCAAACAGGCTGAACTGGATCATTTTGCCGAAGGGGAGATAGGTGAACACAAACAGCAGGATCAGCGGTATCAGCGAAAAGGAAATGATCACAAGCCACTTTTGTACCTTGGGCTGCAATACCCACTGGCGAAAGCCGGAGGGCTGGGCCGGCTTTCCGACAGATGTCATCTGGGACATGCGTTCCACTCCTTTTGATTGATAGAGAAGGGGAGCAGAATCCCTCTGCTCCCCCGCAGGAATTCATACTAAGACCTGATTAAAATGAGACTGAATCAGCGAGGGATTTTTCGTTTTGGCAAGGCGGAGCCCCGCAGGCTTAGTGGAGCTAAGTAAAGGGGCTCCAACGCAGCCACAGCGGAAAAGGCCCGCTGAAATGTCTTGTTTTAGTCAGGGATTAGTATCAATTACTCGTTGACTTCCACGCCGATGTAATCCTGGGCATCGGACCAGCGGGCATTCCAGTCGGCCATGATGTCGTCAAAGCTCTTGGTGCCGTTGAAACCGTGCTCAATGATCTCCTGCACCTTGGCGTCGCCGCCGTTGTTGAAGCGCAGCTCGCTGTCGGAGTTCAGGTCGGACAGCAGGGTCTCCTCGCCGGGCAGCGCCGGGGCGTCGGGCACGAACTCGATGCCGTCGAAGGCGGCGTACAGCGGCGGATACTCGCCGTTCTTGTCGATCGGGATGCCGCCCTCGCTGTAGGCGAAGCCGCTCTGCTCGGTCAGGTACTTCACGTACAGCATGGCCGCGATCTGCTCGTCCTCGGAGATGTCCTTGTTGATGGCGTAGGAGTAGTCCGCGCCGGCGGAGGCGTACTGCTTGCCCTCAACGGTGATGGGGAAGCTCATGTAGCCGATGTCGTCGCCGTTGGGGCCGGCCTCGACCATCTGGGAGAAGGCCCAGGAGCCCAGCACCATGCAGCCGATCTGGCCCTGGTTGATCATGCCCTTGCAGCCTTCCCAGTCGGTGGTGGTGTAGTCGTCCTCGATCAGGTGGTTCGCCGCCGCGTCATAGAGGATCTTGTACACATAGTAGGGGCCGTAGCCCTTGCCGTTGTCGGAGAAGGGATCCTTGGCGTGGGGCAGCACCTGGTTGCAGTAGGTGGCGTCGCCGGTGGCGGAGCCGCCGATGTAGGCGTCCCAGGCGCCCATGGTCCAGCCCGCGGCGTAGTTGGTGTACAGCGGGATGGCGTCGGTGTTGTCCTTGATGGCCTGCAGGGCCGCGAGGAACTCGTCCGGGGTCTTGGGCAGCTCGGTGATGCCGGCGTCCGCGAAGACCTTCTTGTTGTACACGATGCCCTGGGCGTTGCCGGTGGAGGGCACGCCGTAGGACAGGCCGTCCCAGGCCCACTGGTCGGCGAAGTTGTAGATCTCAAGCATCTCCTCTTCGGTGCCGAAGGGGATGAAGTAGGTAGGCAGCTCGTCCTTGTCGATGGCGGGGATGCCCATGATGCTGCCCCAGTTGCTGCCGCCGCTCAGGCGGGTCAGGGACTCCTCGGCGTAGTCGGTCATCACGTCGTATTCCACGGTGATGTTCGGGTACATGGCGGTGAACTCAGCGATGTACTGGGGGATCTTGGTGTCCTTCAGGTCGGTGCGGTGGTTCAGCACCTTCACGGAAGCGGTCAGGTCGGTGTAGTCCTCGCCCAGCTTCAGATCCTTGTAAGCGGGCAGCTCGGCCAGCGCGGAGGCGCACAGCACGGCGCAGAGGGACAGTACGATGAACAGGGACAGGAATTTCTTCATGATCTTACCTCCTATTTCATTGTGCCGACATTCCGATAAGCTATTTAAGTAAATTTAGCTTATCGTCTACGCAAATAAATATATCATACTTAAATAATAAAGTCAATATCTAATTCTGATTTTTGGATGATTTTCTTATATTTAGGTTATTCACGTCCACTTACCCTCTCCCCAGCGGCAGGCCGGGATTGCCCTGCCGCCCCGACAAAAAGAGAAAGGTCCTTCACAGAAGCGTGAACGTCCCTTGATTACCAGCGTGTTTCATGGGTACCTGTTTCTCATTCGCGCACAGTTCAAAAAAGCGCGAGGCAGGTAAAACCCGCCTCGCGTTGACTTAAATGATTTAGTTTCCCCAAAGTCTCTCAGCCCGATTCCCTGGCGATCAGGTGGCCGGGAATCACGCGCATCGGCGCGTCGACGCTCATCTTCCGGATCCGCCGGCTGAGAATCGCCGTGGCGGCCTCGGCCATCGCCTGCACGTTGACCGCGTAGGTGGTCAGCTGGGGACGGCACAGCGTCGCGAACCGGAAGTCGTCGTAGCCGGTCACGGCCACGTCCTCCGGGACCCGCAGGCCCCGCTCCTTCAGGTGCTCCACCAGGTTGTAGGCCACCTCGTCGCAGTTGCAGACGAAGGCGTCGGGCATCTCCTCCGGCAGCTCGAAGGGGATGTACAGGCCCTCCCGGTCCCGGTCCTCGACGCGCCAGTCTGCCCGGGGCGTCAGGCCCCGGCGGTACAGCGCCTTGCAGTAGCCCAGGTAGCGGTCCATGATGGAATTGGTGGCCCCGATGCTGCCCACGAAGGCGACCTTCTTCCTGCCGGCGTTCAGCAGGTGCTCCGTCAGCGCGAAGGCCCCGTGCACGTTGTCGGAGACGATGCTGTCCGCGTTCAGGTCGTCCTTGAAGAAATCCAGCAGCACGTAGGGCAGGCCCCGGGCGGTGACGGCGCGGATGTAGTCCGAGCTGAACTCGCCCATGAAGACGACGCCGTCCACCCGGCCGGACTGCACCAGCGTGGGCATGACGCAGCCCCACTCCGCCTCGTTGGTGACGATCTCCATCAGCGCGATCAGGCGCTGGCGCTGGCAGCAGGTCAGCAGGTTGCGGTACAGGTTGTTGTAGAAGGCGTTCTCGTTGAAGAAGCGATCCGGCACCAGCACGCCGATGCTGATCTCCCCGTCCTGGACGTGCGCGGGCTCCCGGGCATTCCTGTACCCCATCTCGCGGGCCGTGGCCAGGATCCGCGCGCGCAATTCGTCGCTGACCCCCTCGCGCCCCGACAGCCCCTTCGACACGGAGACGATGCTGATGCCCAGCTTCTCCGCGATGTCCGCCATGCGGACCGCTTTTCCTGATTCCGCCATGTCCTTGAACGGCCAGATGGCCGCGTCCTTCCTCATATTTACTTAAATTATAGCAAATGCCGCTCCCCTTCGTCAATATTCCGCGGGGCGATTTCCGCGCTGTTTCCCCGGAAAAGAAGCATAAACCTTTCATCGAAAGCTAATCGTCCGTCCCGGGGCCGATCATATTTTCCGGCTTCGCCGCACACCATGAACCAAAGATCATTCTCAAACCGGAGGAAGCCGCCATGCGCAAGCTGTTCATCGCGTTCCTGATCGCCATCCTGCTGGCCATGCCCGCCCTGCGCGCCGAGGGCGAGGGCCTCGACCTCGCCCCCGCCGCCACGCCCGCCCCCGTGGAGCTGCCGCCCGTCTCCGACGCCCCGCTGCTGGAGACGCCGCCCATCCACCCCGACTGCGCCGCCGCCCTGCTGATGGAGGCGGACAGCGGGCAGATCATCTTCCAGATGAACCCGGACACCCCGCGCCCGGTGGCCTCCGTCACCAAGGTGATGACGATCCTGCTGACCCTGGAGCAGCTCGACCGGGGCGCCCTCTCCCTGGAGGACGCGGTCACCGTCTCCCAGACCGCCGCGGGCATGGGCGGCTCCCAGGTGCTGCTGGACGTGGGCGAGCGGCAGGACGTCGCCACGCTGCTCAAGAGCATGATCGTGGGCAGCGCCAATGACGCCGCGGTGGCGCTGGCGGAGGCCATGTACGGCAGCGAGGCGCTCTGCGTGGACGCCATGAACCGTCGCGCGGAGGCTCTGGGCATGAAGGACACCCACTTTGAAAACTGCACCGGCCTGCCCGCCGAGGGCCAGCGCACCACCGCCCGGGACGTGGCCATCATGTCCCGCCAGCTGTTTGCCCACGAGCTGTACTACACCTTCTCCACCGTCTGGATGGAGAACATCGACCACGGCGACGGCCGCATCACCCAGCTGGTGAACACCAACAAGCTGCTGCGGCTGCTGGACGGCTGCGACGGCGGCAAGACCGGCTCCACCGGCGAGGCGGGCTACTGCATCTCCGCCACCGCCCAGCGGGGCGGCATGCGGCTGATCGCCGTGGTGCTGGGCGCGTCCTCCGGCAAGGAGCGCTTCGCCATCGCCCAGCAGATGCTGGAGTACGGCTTCGCCAACTACCGCAAGTATCCCGTGGCCGTCCGGGGCACCCGCATCCGGGGCCGGCTGCCGGTCACCGGCGGCACGGAGGAGGGCGTGCCGCTGATGCTGGACGGCGACCTGACCCTGCTGCTGCTCAAGGGCGACGAGCAGCGCCTCCAGCTCTCCCCGGACCTGCCCGAGTCCCTCCCCGCCCCGGTGGAGGCGGGCCAGCGGGTGGGCAACGTCTCCGTCAGCGTGGACGGACGCCCCGTCGCCCGCATTCCCGTGGTCGCCTGTGAATCCGTCGAGGCCAAGGGCGTGGGCCGGGGCCTGCGCCGGGTGCTGCGGAACTGGCCGCTGCGGCTGTAGGCGCGGCAGCCCGCGCTGCCGGGAGCCCCTCCCCCCCGCCCGAACCGCGCGGCATGATTTTCGCCGCGCGGTTCCTGTTACCCCTTGACACATTATACTATGTGTCGTATAATATTATGTGTCAAGGAGGTGAGTCCGTGGATGTTCAACTGAAGCGGGGCATGCTGGACGCCTGCGTGCTGACGGTGCTGCGCCGGGGAGATTCCTACGGCTACCGGCTGGTTCGGGACGTGAGCGAGATCATCGCGGTGTCCGAGTCCACGCTGTACCCGATATTGAAGCGCCTGGAGGCCAACGGACAGGTCACCGTCTACACGGCGCAGCACAACGGCCGCCTGCGCAAGTACTATCGCATCACCGAGGCGGGCGAGCGCCGCATCCATGCCTTTCTGGACGAATGGCGGGAGCTGCTGCGCGCGCTCAGCAAGATCGAGGAGGAGGTTTCCCAACATGAATAGGCAGGCCTTTCTGGACGCCCTGCGCGGCCTCGCCGGTGCGCTTTCCGAGGAGGAAAGGGCGCGGCTGATTGACTACTACGCGGAAATGATCGACGACCGCATGGAGGAGGGGCTCTCCGAGGATGCGGCCGTCGCGGACCTGGGCGACCCCGCCGAGCTGGTCAGGGACCTGGTTTCGGCCCAGCCCGCCCCGTCGGCTTCCCGGCAGGAGCGCTCCGAAACCGTGGACGCCCTGCGGGACGTGCGCATCCGGGTCTTTGACGCGGACGTCGCCGTGATCCGCGCCCCGCTGGCCAACGGCGCCGCGGCCCAGCTGCGCTTCTCGGACCCCGGGCACTACACCTGGCGCATGGCGGGGGACGCGCTGGAGATCTCCGAGAACGAGGGCCAGCGCCGCGGCTTCTTCCGGCTGAAGCAGCCCACCGTCACGCTGACCCTTTCGGGCCGCCTGCCCGGCGCGCTCACCTTCGAAGGCCGGGGTGGCGACCTGCGCCTGGACGGCGTTGAGCTGGGCGGCGACCTCGCGATCACCAGCTCCAGCGGCGACATCAACCTCTCCGACGTGACCTGCGCGTCGGAAATCGGGTTCTCTTTGCGCAGCGGCAACCTTTCGATGACCCGCGTCGCCGCCCACGGCGCGCTCCGGGCCGAAGCCCTCAGCGGCGACATCGAGGTGCTGCGCCTGTCCGTCGACGACGATGCGTGGCTCAGAACCACCAGCGGCGATATCACCCTGCGGGAGGTACGCTGCGGCGCCCTGACCCTGGCCGCCACCTCCGGCGACATTGAGCTGGACCGGGGCCACGCGCTGGCGACCAGCGTCCATACCTCCAGCGGAGACGTGTGGCTGATCGAGCTGGAATCCGACCCCACCCTGTCCGTGGAGACCGCCAGCGGCGACATCGACCTCGCCCGCTCCATCGCCGTCGAGACCGTCCTCCAGACCGCCAGCGGCGACGTGGACCTGCGCCTTTCTCCCCTCCCCTGCGGCTACGACATTGCCGCAGACACCCGGTCCGGCGACATCCAGCTGCCCCGGAACAACCCGCCCGCCCAGCCCGGCGCGCGCCAGCCGAGGATCGCCATCCGCACCGCCAGCGGCGATATCGACGCGCGCATCGCGGAGGCATAAAAAATCCGCATTTTTTCAACACGGGAAAAATCGGTGGAACCAAATAATTAAACTCACCGTCTAAATTATGGGATTTGTTCAACAAAGAAGAGGGTAAACATGAAAAAGTATCTTTGGCTGACGGTATTGATGGTGCTGGTGCTCCTGCTCGGAAGCATCGCGGCGGTCCACGCGGAGATCATTCCGCCCTATGGCGAGGGCCAGATCGGTCGGCAGGCCGTCGTGCTGTGCGACAAGCTCACCGTGCGCCAGAAGCCCAGTTCCTCCGCCAAGGCCGTGAAGTCGCTGAATTACGGGAGCCTCATCATCGTGATGGAGATATCCGACGGTTGGGCCAGGTGCGTCCTCTCGGATGACGTGGATGAGAGCCCCGCGGGCTGGGTCAACGTGGACTATCTCGCCGTCGATCCCGCATGGTACCGGACGGAGAGAAAGACGGCGGTATATGCCTGGGACGACACGTCTGCGCCTAAGGTCGCCCTGATGGACAAGGGCGTCACCCTGCCCATTCTGAAGGATGAGGGGAACTGGCTCGTCGTCAGCCTGCGCGGCGCGTCCGGCTGGATTCGAAAGTAACGGCGCGGAAGGACTCTGAAACAGCAGCCCACATTTCGTTCCCCTGATGACTGCCTTCTCGAGGGGTTTACGGAGAACGGCACAAAAATGAAGCGGCTTGCCCTTGCAGGCAGGCTGCTTCATTTATATTTGAATATATGCCTTGAGATATCCGGACGCGTCGGTTTATCGCGCTTTCTCCCCATGCCAACGGATCTCCCCCGCGCGCCGCTGCTCCGCGTCCGGGTTCTCCGCCACCAGGGCTTCCCTGATCCACGCCAGCACCGCCGCCCGGTCCTTCGCCAGCTGGGCGGCGAGGGCCCCGACGCCCTCGAAGCGCCGCTCGGGCCGCAGGAAGCGCAGGTATTCCACCCGCACCGGCGCGCCGTACAGGTCCCCGGCGAAGCCCGGCAGGTGCACCTCCACGGTGGGCTTGCCCTCGGGCACGGTGGGGTGCACGCCCTGATTCAGCATGCCCGGCCAGGCCCTGTCGTCGTCGCCGACCCACAGCGCCGCCGCGTAGACGCCGTTCTCCGGCCAGTCGCCCTCGACGCGGACCGGGGCGATGTTCGCCGTGGGGTACCCCAATTCGCGCCCCAGGTGCTTGCCCTGCTCCACAAAGCCCTCGATGATCATGCGCGCGCCTCCTCTCCGGTCCATTATAGCACGGCTGTGTAAAGGCTGAACTGTGACGCCCATTCGCCTTTTTTATGAGAAAACGTCGTTCATCATAGGAAATCGGGCCCGCCCATGCTATAATCATCGTGGAGGCGCATCCGCCGGAGGGACGCCGCCGCCCGCAAGGGCCGCTCCCCTCCCCCGCGATGCCCGAGGCCCCCTCGCGGGGCCCAGCTTTATACTATACAATCGGGAGGATACACCCATGGCAGGAAACAATACCAATCAAAACCGCCGCAGGCCGGCCCAGCACAGGCGTCGCAGGCCCAGCGGCGTGCCGGTGATGCTGGTCGTCGTGCTGCTGATCATCGCCATTCTGATGGGCGCGCTGGCGGGCTACGTGATCGCCCGCAAGACCGACACCCACCTGCACGAGCTCCAGGAGGCCAACGACCGCATCACGGAGCTGGAGAACACGCTGACGCTGATCGGCTATCCCGTGGAGGACGAGGTCGACCCCCAGGCGTGGCTCTATGACAGCAACGCCGGAGAGGGCGCCCTGTCCGATTTGGACGGCAGCGGCTGGAACGACGCCGAGGACGACCTCTGGGTGGACGACGGCCTGCTGACCGGCACGCTGCCCGAAGACGCCGATCCCGTGGTGGTGGCCGAGTACGACGGCGGCCAGCTGATGAGCAGCGATGTCATCCCCGAGTACAACGACCGGCTGACCACGCTGATCTTCGCCGGCCACAGCGCCGAGGAGGTGGCCGAGACCACCATGAACGAGGTGCTGTCCTACCTGGTCAGCGAGCGGCTGATCGCCGCCAAGGCCCAGGAGCTGGGCCTGACCGAGCTGACCGAGGAGGACCTGGCCCGCATCAACGCGGAGGCCGCCGAGGCCTATGAGAGCCAGCTGGCGGACTACATCGCCTTCGCCGACAACGGCAGCGGCTCCCGGGAGGACGCCGCCCAGCACATGGCCCAGGAGAACGGCGTGACGCTGGAATCTATCACCGAGGAGCTGAAGGCCAACTGGTGGGTCCAGAAGTACCGCGAGCACGTGGTGCAGGACGTCACCGTCTCCGACGAGGAGATCCAGGCCTACTACGACAAGCTGATGGCCTCCCAGCGGGAGACCTACACCGCCTACCCCGACGAGTTCGAATACGCCCACATGACCGGCGAGACCATCGTGTTTCATCCCGAGGGCTACCGGGCCGTGCGGGACATCCTGATCGCCTTCACCTCCGAGGAGGACGCCGACGCTGCCGCCGGCCTGGTGGAGCAGGTGGAGGGCGGCAGCGCCGACGACGACGTGAAGGCCCGCATGGACGCCCTCTACGCCCCTCTGGAGGCCACCGCGCAGCAGGCCCAGGAAAAGCTGTCCGCGGGCGCGCCCTTTGCCGACCTGATGACCGAGTACGGCTGCGACACCGCCCTGGAGGAGGAGCCGCTGCGCTCTGAGGGCTACTATATCTCCGACAACAGCTACGTCAACTCCGTGGAATACGTCGAGGGCTCCATGATGCTGGAGCAGCCCGGCCAGGTCTCCGCGCCGCTGCGCAGCATGTTCGGCGTCCACCTGGTGGAGTACATCGGCGACGTCGCCCCCGGCGAGGTCCCGCTGGCCGACGTGGCCGGTGCCATCCGCGCCGCCGCGCTGAGCGAAAAGCAGGATGCCTACTTCGAGGAGCACCGCCAGGCGCTGCTGGAGGCGGCCAACGTCCACTACTACCCCGAGCGGCTGCGCTGACGGCCGCAGGGCGAAAGAGGGAGCCGACCCAACAGCTCATGCGCGAAGTCAAGTGTTGATAACGACACACATGGGAATGAAACGGATCCTTCGCTTCAAATTGGTACACATATTTGGACAAAAAAGATAAGGAATAAATGACAATATCAAAGTGGCTATGATGTAAAGCCGAGGAGCCGGAGGCGACGAGGCTTTACATCATAGCCACTGTCGCTCATTCCGCCAGGGGTGGTCTATAATCCAGGCTGCTATGGGGACGAAGATGGTTATAGTAATATTCATAGTATTCCACAATCATCTTGTATTCTTCCTCCGTCATGCATTTTACCGGGCCTATCTCTGTCTTCATTGTATGCCAGAATGTCTCTATGTACCGATTGTCTCGCGGCGTATGCGGACGTGACATACTGTGCGTTATCTCTTTCTCTTCCAGTAATTCATGAAATGCCTTGCTCGTAAATGGTGATCCCCGATCCGTTAATACCATCTCCGGTATGCCATGCCTCGCTATTGCCTGCATCAATGCTTTACAAGCCGTTGCTGCGTTGTTCTTTTCCCCGGTGATTCTGCCTACCAGCGTCTTTTTCGTTATTGATATGATCCCGCAGGTATATATTGTCTTTCCGTTGACCTTTTGCTCCGTGAAGTCCATGCTCCAGGCTTTCTTCGGCCTGTCCTCTTCCTTCATTTTCCAATATTTATTCTCGGCTATGTAGCGCTCCGCTGTCTCTTTGTGCGTATGTACGTTGGTGCATTTCTTTCGCCCATATTTCGGACTTAGCCCTTCTTCCTTCATGATCCGGCTTATTTTGTGCTCCGAGATATGCTGTCCGCGCTTCTCAAGCTCTTTATGGATTACTCGCCTCCCAAAGCTGTTATGATGCGCTCTGAACACGCCGATTACTGCCTCGGCTTCTTCTTCGCTGTACCTTTTTCTCTTCCCATGTCGCTTTCGATAATACAGGCTTGCTCGCGCTACTCCCAATACTCGGCATACTTTGCTTTTGTTTCGTCCGCCTGACAACTCCACTGCTGTTTTCAGTCTTTCTTCTTCATTTCCGCAAAGTATGCCGCAGCTTTTTTTAGAATCTCATTCTCCTCCCGCAATGCTTTATTCTCCCTTTGAAGCGCTTTTAATTTGCTCCCCGGCAGCACCGCTTTCTCACTGCGAAAGGCTCCTTCCCCCTGCTGCTCGTATTCATGCACCCACCGGTATACCGTTTGTCGATCTATTCCTCCCAGTATCCGGAATACCTCTTTCGGCGCTATTACTCCACTCTTCATCATCATCACTGCCGCATGCTTATACTCTGCTCTGTATTCCTTTCGCTCTCCCTTGGGCATTGCTCTTCTCTCCTTTTGTCATTTCAGCTCTGTCCAAGTTTATTATACCACTTTCCTTCGCTCAGGATGACACGCGATACGTCGCAGCGTCATTCTGAGCGAAGTAAAGCCGCAGGCGAAACACAGTCGAAGAATCCTGAATGACGTTAAAGCGCACCGAGCTCCCGACCCCACCCAAATGCAAATGATTGTCAGCGTGTTCCTGAACGCTTCGCTAAGCCTGCGGCAACAGAACCCGCCAACCCGGAAAACATTCCATCTTCCTGATCATGTACAATTCCAATAAAACAGCCGCCGATTCTCTTCATCGGCAGCTGTTTTCATTTGGCTTTTTTCAATGGATCGCGTCCTCGATCATCCTCAGCGCGGGCACGGCGTTCAAATCCAGCTCGGCCACCTCGCCCGCCATCAGGCGGTAGAACGCGGCGGATCCGATCATCACGGCGTTGTCGGTGCACAGCCCCTTGGGGGGGATGAACACCTCCAGGCCCGCCTTTTCGCCCCGGCGCGTCAGCTCGCGGCGCAGCAGCGAATTGGCCGCCACGCCCCCAGCCACGGCCACCCGCTTCGCGCCGGTGTCCCGGGCGGCGGCGAGGGTCTTGTCCACCAGCAGGTCCACCACGCTCCTGCGGAATGAGGCGGCGAAGTTCTTCGCGTCGATGGCAATGCCCTGCTGGCGCAGGTTGTGTGCCTGGTTGATCACCGCCGTCTTCAGCCCGCTGAAGGAAAAGTCGTACTTTCCCTGGGTGTGGGGATGCGGGAACTTGTAGGCGTGGTCGTCGCCCTCGTCGGCCAGCTTGTCCAGCAGCGGCCCGCCAGGATAGGGGATGTCCAGCACCCGGGCCACCTTGTCGAAGGCCTCCCCTGCCGCGTCGTCGGTGGTCTGGCCGATCAGCTCGTATTCGCCGTAGCGGGCCACATTCAGGATGTGGCTGTGGCCGCCGGAGGCCACCAGGCACACGAAGGGCGGCTCCAGGTTGGGATGGGCGATGTAGTTCGCGGACACGTGTCCCTCGATGTGGTTCACCGGGATCAGCGGCAGGTCCCGGGCGTAGGCCAGGGCCTTGGCCCAGCTAACGCCGGTGAGCAGCGCGCCCACCAGCCCGGGACCGTAGGTCACCGCCACGGCGTCGATGTCGTCCAGGGTCACCCCCGCCTCGCCGAGCGCGGCATCCAGCAGCGGGTCGATGACCTCCACGTGCATGCGGCTGGCGATCTCCGGCACCACGCCGCCGTACAGCGCGTGGGTGTCGATCTGGGAGGCGATGGCGTTGGCCAGCTGCTCCCGCCCGTTGCGCACCACGGCGATGGCGGTCTCGTCGCAGCTGGATTCCACCGACAGGATCAGCGCCTGCCCTTTACGTCGAAGGTCTTCCGCCTTTGCGCGGACGCGCGCCGCGTAGCTCGGTTGTCGTTCCATGGGTTTTCCTCGCTCTTCTTTTCTTTCGGCCACAGGATCGTCAGGGCCAGCGCCAGCGCGGGCACACCGGCCAGCGCGATCAGGCCCCGCAGGGCGATCATCCGCCCCATGGCCATGAACATGCTCTCGGGGCAGATGCGGATCAGCAGGTCCGTGCGGGGGTCCAGCAGCCACAGGTCGTTGGTGAACAGCACCCTGTGGAAGAAGGTGAACGCCCCGTCAAAGTCGACGGCCGCCCACAGCGCAAACGCCCCCAGGGGGATCAGCAGCGCCAGCGGCGCGATCCACGCGCAGCGCCGGGCCCGCCGGCGGTCCCGCATCAGATAGGCCCCGCCCACGATCAGCAGCACCGCCCAGGGCACCAGCCTCCGCCGCACCCTGCGCAGCAGCTCAAACAGGTTGAAGCAGTCCACCAGGTGGGCCACCTCCCGCTCGTTGAAGGCGGGCTTCAGCTCGCCCCAAATCTCCAGCGGCATCACCGTGTAGGTCCCGGGCTCGCTCTCCGAGGGCCACAGCAGCTCGTTCTCGCTGCCGGCCAGGTACTTTGCCAGCTCGCCGTCCAGCCGCTGCAGGTCCCCGTCGGAGATGCCCGCCGGGTCGACGGGCCCCATCCGCCAGGCCGCCAGCTGCAGTCGGTGGTACAGCGCGCCGTCGGTACCCACGTCGTGCAGCGCGGTCAGTATCAATATCAGCATCAGCGCGACCAGGCCCAGCGTCAGGCCGATCGCGCCGATGGTTTTTCTGCTTCGTTCAGTCACCTATTGCGCCTCCTCGTCCAACGCCTCCAGCAAAAAGCTGACCGGCCGGAAGCCGTCGTTGCAGGAGATCATGGCGGACTTCGGGTTCTTCATCCAGCCGTCGTAGAGGCTTTCGCCGCCGTGGGCCAGGGCCATCACGAAGGCGGAGATGCTCTCCCACGCGCTGTCGCAGAAGCCCTCGGGCTTCCGCCAGCCGTCGGCGACCCACACCTGGCCCTCGGTGACGGCGCAGGCGTGCTCGATGGGGTTTTCGTACTTCGCGATCAGGTCGTCGTAGCGGGCGACCCGGGCCGCGGTAATGCGCACCTTTTTCATGTTACACCAGTCGCTGTTCAGTCCAATCTCAGCTGATCCACGGAGAGGTATCGGAGGGGCAGCGTCCCTCCGATGTCCAATCCGTTCCCGGCGACATGTGCGCCGGGACGGAATGTGATCCGGCTCTGCCAGATCCATACCCTGCAGACCTGCCGCCCGGAAACCACCCGCGGTTTCAGGCAGATCTGTCAAAGGGGGCGTCTCGGCGGGGAAAGTGGTCCCCCCGCCGACGCGCATTACAGCTTCTGGAGATACGCGGTCACGAAGTCCTCCAGCTTGCCGTCCATCACGGCGTTCACGTCGCCCATCTCGTAACCGGTGCGATGGTCCTTCACCATGGTGTAGGGCTGGAACACGTAGGAGCGGATCTGGCTGCCCCACTCGATCTTCTTGAGCTCGCCCTTGATCTCGCCCATCTGCTCCTGGCGCTGCTGTTCCTTGAGTTCAGCCAGCCGCGCGCGCAGCCAGATGAAGCACATCTCCTTGTTCTGGACCTGGCTTCGCTCGTTCTGGCACTGCACCACGATGCCGGTGGGCAGGTGGGTGATGCGCACGGCGGAGTCGGTGCGGTTGACGTGCTGGCCGCCGGCGCCGGAGGCGCGGTAGGTGTCGATGCGCAGGTCCTCGGGGCGGATCTCGATCTCGCCGTCATCCTCGATGATCGGGGAGACGTCCAGCGACGCGAAGGACGTGTGCCTGCGGGCGTTGGCGTCAAAGGGCGAGATGCGCACCAGGCGATGCACGCCGCGCTCGGACTTCAGATAGCCGTAGGCGTAGTCGCCGGAGACCTCGAAGGTCACCGACTTGATGCCCGCCTCGTCGCCCTCCAGCATGTCCAGCAGCTTCACGGAGAAGCCCATGCGCTCGGCAAAGCGGGTGTACATGCGGTACAGCATCTGGGTCCAGTCCTGGGCTTCGGTGCCGCCCGCGCCCGCGTGCAGCGACAGTATGCAGTTGCAGCCGTCGTACTCGCCGGTCAGCAGGGTCTGCAGCCGCAGCGACTCCAGGTCCGCCTTCAGGGCGGTGAACTCGCCGCGGATCTCCTCGACCATGCTCTCGTCGTCGGCTTCCTCCGCCAGCTCCATCAGCACCTCGATGTCGTCGGCCCGGGTGTTCAGGCTCTCATAGTGCTTGATGCGGTTCTCCGTGCTGCTGGCCTTGGCGGACACCTTCTGCGCCCGCTCCGTGTCGTCCCAGAAGCCCGGGGAGCCCATGTCCTCGTTGTACTCGATCAGCTGCTCCCGCAGGTGGTCGATCTGCAGGGATTCCCCCGCCTCCTTCAGCATATCGCGGACGGCGTTCAGGTCCTGCTTGAAAACTTCCATTTCTATCATATGATCACATCCTGTATCAGAGTTTAGAGTTCAGAGTTAAGCGTTAAGATGTGGTGGAAATCCTTACGGATTTCAATGGATTGGGTTGAGAGCGTCAAGTCTCACCTACGAAAAAGAATCAAACAAATCCGTCAGGATTTGATCCACAACTCCACTCTCATCTCTCCACTCTCATCTCTCACTGTGCTCCGCAGCACTTCTTATACTTCTTTCCCGACCCGCAGGGGCAGGGATCGTTGGGGCCGACCTTGACGGTGACCTTCTTGACGGGCCTGCGGACCTCCTCGTTGCCGTGGCTGGCGCTGGTGGGGGTGGCCACCTGCTTGCGCTCCACGGGCTTGGCCAGCACGGTGAAGTACAGCCGGCGCAGGGTGTCCTCCTGGATCAGGTGGACCATCTCCTCGAACATGTCGTAACCCTCGCGCTTGTACTCCACGATGGGGTTCTTCTGGCCGTAGGCCCGCAGCCCGATGCCGTCCCGCAGCTCGGTCATGGCGTCGATGTGGTCCATCCAGCGGCGGTCCACCGCGCCCAGCAGGGCCACGCGCTCGAACTCCCGCATGTCCAGCTTGGCCTCGGCCCACATCTGCTCGCGCTGGGCGTAGATGCGGTCGGCCCGGGCCTCCAGGGCCTTGACCATGCCCTTCTTGTCCTTCTCGCCCAGCTCGGCGTACACGGCCTGCACGCCGCCCCGGTCGATGCACAGCTTCTCCAGGTACTCGGCAAGGCCCGTCAGATCCCAGGTGTCCAGGTTGCCCTCGTCCGCCACGTGGCGATCCACGGCCTCGGTGATCAGGGTGTGGCGCATGTCCATGATCTTGTCATGCATGTTCTCACCCTCCAGCACCTCCCGGCGCTGGCCGTAGATGATCTCGCGCTGCTGGTTCATCACGTCGTCGTATTGCAGCACGTGCAGGCGGATGTCGTAGTTCTTGCTCTCCACACGCTTCTGGGCGTTTTCGATCTGCTTGGAGACGATGCCAAACTCGATGGCCTCCTCGCCCTCGCCGCCGGAGAGGCGCTCCAGCATGGGCTTGAAGCGGTCAGAGCCGAACAGGCGCAGCAGGTCGTCCTCGAAGGAGATGAAGAACTGGCTGGAGCCGGGGTCGCCCTGGCGGCCGGCGCGGCCGCGCAGCTGGTTGTCGATGCGGCGGGATTCATGCCGCTCGGTGCCGATGATGTGCAGACCGCCCAGCTTGACCACCTCGTCGTGGCCTGCCTTGGTCTCCACCTCATACTTCGCCAGCAGATCCCGGAACACCTTGCGGGCTTCCTTGATCTCATCGGAGACGTTCTCGTTGAAGCCGATGGCCTCCTCGATCAGCTCCTCGTCGTAATCCAGCTGGCGCATGGCCTTGCGGGCCATGAACTCCGCGTTGCCGCCCAGCAGGATGTCGGTGCCTCGACCGGCCATGTTGGTGGCGATGGTCACGGCGCCCTTCTTGCCGGCCTGAGCCACGATCTCGGCTTCCTTCTCGTGGAACTTGGCGTTCAGCACCACGTGCTCCACGCCCCGCAGGCCCAGCATCTTGCTCAGCAGCTCGCTCTTCTCCACGGAGACCGTGCCCACCAGCACCGGCTGGCCGGTGGCGTGGCGCTTGACGACCTCCTCGATGATGGCGGCGTACTTGGCCTTCATGGTCACGAACACCGCGTCGTTCATGTCGTCGCGGATCATGGGCCGGTTGGTGGGGATGGTCACGACATCCAGCTTGTAGATGCCGTTGAACTCCTCCTCCTCGGTCTTGGCCGTACCGGTCATGCCCGACAGCTTGTGGTACATGCGGAAGTAGTTCTGGAAGGTGATGGTGGCGAGGGTCTTGCTCTCCCGCTCCACCTTCACGCCCTCCTTGGCCTCGATGGCCTGGTGCAGGCCGTCGGAGTAGCGGCGACCCACCATCAGGCGGCCGGTGAACTCGTCCACGATGACGACCTGGCCGTCCTTGACCACGTAGTCCACGTCCCGCTTCATCATCTTGTGGGCGCGCAGGGCCCCCAGGATGTGGTGGTACAGCTCCTGGTTCTCCGGGTCGGTGAGGTTGTCCACGCCGAAGAAGCGCTCGGCCTTCTTGACGCCCCGCTCGGTCAGGGACAGGGTCTTGTCCTTCTCGTCGCGGAGGAAGTCGCCCTCCACGGCCAGGCCGCCCTCCCGGTCCTCCTTGTCCTCCTTGGCTTCGGTCAGGCCGGTGAGGATGAACTGGTTGGCGCGGCTGTAGAGCTCGGTGGACTTGTCGCCCTGGCCGGAGATGATCAGCGGCGTGCGGGCCTCGTCGATGAGGATGGAGTCCACCTCGTCCACGATGGCGAAGTTCAGCTCCCGCTGCACCATGCGCTCCTTGTAGGTGACCATGTTGTCCCGCAGGTAGTCGAAGCCGAACTCGTTGTTGGTGCCGTAGGTGATGTCCGAGCCGTAGGCCACCTGGCGCTCGGCGGGGCTGAGGTCATGCACGATCAGGCCCACGGTGAGGCCCAGGAAGCGGTACACCTTGCCCATCCATTCGCTCTGGAACTTGGCCAGGTAGTCGTTGACGGTGACCACGTGCACGCCCTTGCCGGTCAGTGCGTTGAGCACCGCCGGGAAGGTGGCGGTCAGCGTCTTGCCCTCGCCGGTGCGCATCTCGGCGATGCGCCCCTGGTGCAGCACGATGGCGCCGATCAGCTGCACGTCGAAGGCCCGCTGGCCCAGCACGCGCACGCCCGCCTCGCGCACCAGCGCGTAGGTCTCGGGCAGCAGGGCGTCGAGGTCCTCGCCGCCCTGGGCCCGCTGGCGAAGGGACGCGATGCGCTGGCGCATCTCATCGTCGGTCAGCTTTTGGGTCTGTCCCTCCAGCGCGTTGATCTGGTCCACGGTCTTGCGCAGCTTCTTGATCTCCGCGTCGTTGGAGGTCTTCAGGAACTTCTTCAGAAAATCAAACATATACAGCCTCCGAAATCTATTGGAAGGGCCGCCGCCCCGGATCAGCGGGCGGTTGCCATAGTCTGGCAGATTACACCTTAGCTTCTATTATACCACAGGATTGCGCAATTTGACAACCGTCGTGGGTAAAGCCTGCATGAAACCTGAACCGGGACGACAGCACCGTCGCCTCGGCGCAGCTTCCTCGACATGACAAAGCCGCCCCGGAACGCTGTTTGCGTTCCGGGGCGGCCGTTCAAATTCGATCCGAGATCTTCAAAATGTCCTTACTTCAGCACCACAAAGCTCTGGGGGCCCATGGCCAGGCGGCCGTCGGCGGCATCCACCATGCCCATGGCGTAGAGCGCCTCGCGACCGTCCACGTCGGCGTCGATGATCAGCTTTTCACCGGAGGGATTCAGGGCCAGCAGCAGGCTGCCGCGGCGATAGACGAAGGGCTTGCCCTTCTCGGAGCAGACCACCTCGAAGGGCGCGTCGGCCTGGAGCTCCTCGGTGTCGTGGCGCAGCTTGAGCAGCGCGCGCACGGTGTTCAGCATGGAGGCCGGGTCGTCCTGCTGGGCGGCCACGGTGGGCGCGTCGGCGGAGGGGTCCACCGGCAGGTACAGCGCCTCGGCCTCTGCGTCGGAGAAGCCCAGGTTCTTCGAGCCGTCCCACTGCATGGGCGTGCGGGAGCCGGTGCGGAAATAGCCGCCCTCCTTGGTGGGGATCTCCTGGTAGCGCAGGGCGATCTCGTCGCCGTAGTACAGGAAGGGCACGCCGGGCATCGTGAACAGGAAGGCGTAGGCCAGCTTCAGCTCGGTCTCGTCCAGGCGGTAGGCCGGGCGCACGGTGTCGTGGTTGCAGGTGGGCATGGAGATGTAGCCCACGTCCTTCGTGGCCTCATACCAGCCGCGATAGATGTCCAGGAAGCGGTTGATGTCCCGGTCCGGGGCGTCCTTGCGGAAGTAGGTGTTGTCCACCGGGGAGTTGTAGTCCCGCAGCAGGGTGGAATAGTTGGTGTGGGGATCGTTCAGGATGAAGTCCGCGTCGAAGCCCGCCGGCAGGGACAGGTCGGGGCGGCTCCACTCGGCCACCAGCACGGCCTCCGGGAACTCCGCGTCCAGCATCTGCCGCACGTTGCGCCAGATGGAGCAGGTGCCGGTCTTCTGGTCGTCGTCGTACTTCACCAGGGACATGGCCATGTCCACGCGGAAGCCGTCGCAGCCGTGGCTCAGCCAGAAGCGGATGACGTCCTTCATGGCCTCGCGGGTGGCGACGCAGTCCGGATGGTCCATGGGCAGCTGCCAGGGCTCCCTGGGCTTCAGGAAGCCGTAGTTCAGCGCCGGCTGGCACTTGAAGAAGTTGATGATGTAGGTGCCGGAGCGCTCCGCCTCGCCCGCGATGTAGGGCAGGTCCTGGCAGCCCGCGAACCAGCGGTCCGTCCAGATGTAGCGGTTAGAATACTCGTTGGGCTGCTGCGCGCTCTGGCTCTTGCGGAACCAGGGGTGCTCCTCGCTGGTGTGGCCGGGCACCAGGTCCAGCAGCACGCGGATGCCCTTCCTGTGGGCCTCCTCGAACAGCCGGTACAGGTCCTCGTTGGTGCCGTAGCGCGCCGCGACCTGCTTGTAATCCCGCACGTCATAGCCCGCGTCGTGGAAGGGGGAATCGAAGCAGGGGTTGATCCACAGGGCGTTGCAGCCCAGGGACTTGATGTAGTCCAGCTTCTCGACGATGCCGTTGAAGTCGCCGATACCGTCGGCGTTGGTGTCGTTGAACGACTGGGGGTAGATCTCGTAGAAAACCGCATCCTTCAGCCACTTTGCAGGCATGGGGGATCATCCTTTCAAATGTGTTTTGCGTGCCTGTCGGGCGCCTTTGCCCGCGTCGCATTCATGATAACATATTTTCCGGCAAAATCAATCCCCTTTTTTGCCGCGCGCCCCTCCCCCGCCCCGCGGGCAGGGGACAACCATACCGATAAAATGGCGGCGCGATCGGGCCGTCCCCAAATCAACCAAAATTTTACGCCGGGGGTTGCGTCCGGCGCGAAAGTCAGGTATAATGGCGGGTGTAACGATAAACTCACCGAGCCTTTCCCGCCCCTGGGCGGAAAGCCGGAAGGAGGAAGCGCCCTTGATCACGCTCAAGGAGATCGCCGCGGAGGCGGGCGTCAGCGTCATGACCGTCTCCAACGTCATCCACAAAAACTACGCCCGCGTCTCCCCCGCCACGGTGGAGAAGGTGCAGTCCATCATCGAAAAATACCACTACGTGCCCAACATGGCCGCCCGCAGCCTGGTGGGCAAGTCCTCCAGCATCATCGCGCTGCTGCTGCCCATGTGGTACGCGGACACCGACAGCCTGCTGTTCGACCCCTACGTGGGCATGCTGGTGGGCTCGCTGGACATGCTGGTGCGCAAGCACGGCTATTACTCCATGCTCTGCTCCTTCCGGGAGGTGGAGCAGGTGCTCTCCTTCCAGGGCAACTGGCAGATCGACGGCTCCATACTGGTGCTGCCCCACCGGGAGGACATCACCCACCGGCTGGTGGAGCAGACCCAGACGCCCCTGGTGGTGATCGACCGGCGCTTCGACGACATCGCAATGAACTCCGTCACCGTGGACGACCAAAAGGGCGGCTACATCGCCACAAAGCACCTGCTGGAGCGGGGCCACCGGCGCATCGGCTTCGCCTGCCCCGGCTACCTGACCATGTCCAGCGTGCTGAACGACCGCCACATCGGCTACCTCCGGGCGCTGAAGGAATACGGCCTGGAGCCCAATCCCCGCTGGCTGTTTGAAAACTACCAGCAGCAGGAGGGCGGCCGGCAGATCGGCGCGGCGCTGGCCCAGATGGACGACCGCCCCACGGCCGTCGTCTCCACCGAGGACTACATGGCCTGCGGCATCATCCAGCAGCTGATCCAGGCCGGCTGGACCCTGCCCCGGGACCTGTCCGTCGTGGGCTTTGACGACTCCATGCCCTCCCAGCTGATCACCCCCGCCATGACCACCGTGCACCAGGATGTGCGCCTGAAGGCCGAAAAGGCCTTCAACATCCTGCTGGAGGCCATCAAGAACGACGACCGCCGGCTGAACCGCTTCTACCAGCTGGACGTGTCCATGGTGCTGCGGGACTCCGTCGCCACGCTGTAGTCCCATCGCCGCGATTTGTCGGAAATTTTCGTAAAGAAAATTGAAATTCCCTATTGACAGCCGCCGAAACCGGTGGTATACTGTAATCAATTCGCAGGTATAACGATAAACTCACTCAAAGCCATTTGGAAAATCGCCCTTTGGCTTTCTGTTATGGCAAAAAGTTTAACGTTATACTTTATAAATGGAGGGGGCTGCACACCATGCGGAGCCATCACGGGATCGGGCTGTGGCAGCGGATACGCCGCAACGCGGGACTGTATCTGCTGATGCTGCCGGCGATCGTCATCTTCATCTGCTTCACCTACCTGCCGATGTACGGCATCGTGATCGCCTTCAAGGACTTCCGCCCCGCTGCGGGCATCCTGGGCAGCCGGTGGGCGGGGCTCAAGTATTTCAGCAAGTACTTCTCCTCCTACATGTTCGGCAACACCATCCGCAACACGCTGGTGATCAGCCTGTACACCATCCTGGTGACCTTCCCGCTGCCCATCGTGATCGCGCTGATGTGCAACCAGATGTACGCGAAGCGGTTCAAGAAGTTCTACCAGGTCTCCACCTACCTGCCCCACTTCATCTCCACGGTGGTCATGTGCGGCATGATTGTGCTGTTCCTCTCCCCCAGCAACGGCGTGCTGCCGAAGCTGATGGGCCTGATCGGCGTGAAGATGGGCGACCTGATGGGCATGCCCAGGGCGTTCTCCAGCATCTACGCCTGGACAGAAGTCTGGCAGCACGTGGGCTGGGACAGCATCATGTACATCGCGGCGCTGTCGGCGGTCGACCCGCAGCTGTATGAGGCCGCGGTGGTGGACGGCGCGAACAAGTGGCAGAAGATCCTCTACATCGACCTGCCCCTGCTGATCCCCACGGCCATCGTGCTGTTCATCCTCAGGAGCGGCAGCGTGATGAGCGTGGGCTTCGAGAAGGTCTACCTGCTGCAGAACGATTTGAACCTGTCCTCCAGCGAGATCATCTCCACCTACGTGTACAAGATGGGCCTGAAGAGCAGCCAGTACAGCTACTCCGCCGCCATCGGCCTGTTCAACAACGTCGTCAACTTCGTGCTGCTGCTGACGGTGAACACCATCGCCAACAGGATGGGCAACACGTCGCTGTTCTGAGAAAGGAGGATGAACATGACCGCAACTGCGCTTCCCATGAAAAAGCGGGTCGGCAAGACCCGCGGAGACCGGATCTTCGACATCATCCTCTACACGGTGGCCGTGCTGATGGTGATCGTGGCGCTGTACCCGATGTACTTCATCATCATCGCCTCTGTCAGCGACCCGAACCTGGTGGCCCAGGGCGAGATCCTGTTTCTCCCCCGCCGCATGACGCTGGAGGGTTACAGGTACCTGCTGAGCATGGGCAACCTGTGGACCGGCTACGGCAACACGATCCTCTACACCCTGGCCGGTACGCTGATCATGCTGGCGGTGAACCTGCCGGTGGCCTACGCGCTGTCCAGGAAGGACCTGGTGGGCCGGAAGTTCTTCACACTGTTCTTCGTGTTCCCGATGTTCTTCTCCGGCGGCCTGATCCCCACCTTCATCATCGTCAACAACTACTTCCACCTGCTGGACACCTTCACGGTAATGGTGCTGCCCTTCTCGGTCATCACCTACTACATCATCGTGGCCCGCACCTTCTTCCAGAACAACCTGCCCGCCGAGCTGTGGGAGGCCGCCCAGATCGACGGCTGCGGCAACCTGCGCTACTTCTTCCAGGTGGTGCTGCCGCTTTCCAAGGCCATCATCGCGGTCATCGCCCTGTGGGCGGCGGTGGGCCACTGGAACAGCTACTTCAACGCTCTGATCTACCTGCGCACCAGCGAAAAGTACCCCCTGCAGCTGGTCATGCGCAACATACTGATCAACAACGAGGTCGTCGCCACCCAGATGACGGGCTCCGCCGCGGCGGAGATGAACAAGAAGGTCAACCTGATCAAGTACGGCGCCATCGTGGTGTCGTCCCTGCCCATCATGACCATGTACCCCTTCGTGCAGAAGTACTTCAACCAGGGCGTCATGATCGGCGCGGTAAAAGGCAGAGCTACAGAGTTAAGAGTTCAGAGGAAAGAGTTCAGTTAACGATAGTTCAACCGA
>JAUMVG010000015.1:25376-54221 GCA_030530315.1 Clostridia bacterium
TCAACTCTAAACTCTAAACTTTCAAGGCGATTGTAATAGGCATAAGCCTATACAGATAATAAGGAGGAAACCAACATGAAGACCCTGCGCATGATCCTTGCCATGCTGCTGGCGCTGACGATGGTCGTCGGCCTGTGCGGCATCGCGTCCGCCGAGGAGAACCCGACCTTCACCGTCGCCGTCGTCCGCTGGACCGATGGCTGGGGCGTTGACTTCACCCAGACCGCCCTGCTGAAGGAGATTGGCGAGGCCACCGGCGTGAACATCGAGTGGCAGCCCTACTACAACCAGAACTGGGGCGAGCAGAAGAGCCTGATGCTGGCCAGCGGCCTGTCCGCGCTGCCGGACGCCTTCTTCGGCTCCATCAGCCTGAACGACAGCGACATCGCCCTGAACGAGGACTTCTTCGTCGACCTGACCGACCTGATCCCCGAGTACATGCCCAACCTGACGGCGATCTTCGAGAAGGATCCCACCATGAAGGCGCTGTGCACCAACACCGACGGCAGGATCTACTCTCTGCCGAAGAAGCTGCCCATGCGCCCCGCCACCGCCAACGAGATGTACATCAACAAGGTATGGCTGGATGAGCTGGGCCTCGAGATGCCCACCACCTACACCGAGCTGGCCGACGTGCTGGTGAAGTTCTCCGAGTCCGGCGAGGGCCGCTATGGCTTCATCAACTCCGCCGCCCTGCAGGGCGACCTGAACGGCCTGCTGCTGCCCTTCGGCGTGCAGGCGAGCCGCGCCGGCAACTACATGGGCATGAACGCCGACAACCAGCCCTACTTCGTGCCCACCGCCGAGAACTACAAGGAAGCCGTCAAGTGGGCACACCAGCTGTTCGTGGATGGCGCGCTGGATCCCGAGCGCTTCACCCAGACCGGCGACATGGTCCGCGCCAAGGTGCAGGATGAGGCCGGCTCCGCCACCGGCATCGTGTTCGGCTGGACCGCCGACGCCGAGCTGCTGGGCAACGCCAAGGACTACGTGGTCGTCGAGGCTGTCGAAGGCCCGGACGGCAACCGCTACGTCGAGGCTGACCCCACCTTCCTGAACTACGGCCGCAACGAGTTCGTGATCACCAAGAACTGCGCCGATCCCGGCAAGCTGCTGACCTGGGCCGACCAGTTCTACACCGACCTGGCGAGCCTTCAGACCTATTACGGCTCCATCGGCGACGGCAAGATCGCTGACAATGGCGACGGCACCTACGTAGTCCTGCTGCCCGACGCCGATTCCGGCATCAACCTGGACACCTCCTGCTGGACCTTCTCCTTCCGCGATCATGGCCCGAAGTACATGAACGAGGAATTCGAGGCCAACATCATCCTGCCCACCACCGAGGGCGACGGCATCAAGCTGGCGGACGACGCCGTGAACGCGGCCTACGTGCGCGACACCTTCCCGGTGTGCTTCTACACCGCGGACCAGCTGGACGAGATCGCCTTCCTGTTCCCGGACATCGACAACTACGTCAAGACGCAGTACGCCCACTGGGTTGTGGACGGCGGCATTGACGAGGAGTGGGACGGCTACCTGGCCCAGCTGGACCAGATGGGCCTGGCCGACTACGTCGCCATCCAGGAGGACGCCTACGCCGCTTACGTCGGCTGATCGGCATCAACCAAGCGCGGAGCTGTCGCCAAAAGCGGCGGCTCCGCTTGTCTGAACGGACCTCAGCTGGTATAATAATCAAGTAATTTTCAACTGCAAGTAATAATCCAGCCGCCGCCGGCTCAGGAGGAACACTATGGCTTTTACGGACATCTGGAGCATCTGCCCCACTCCCGCCGAGGGATCGGTCATTCGGGGAGACAGCTGGCGCGTCACCGTGCTGACGGACCGGCTGCTGCGCCTGGAGTACGAGCCCGACGGGCGCTTCTGTGACAGCGCCACGCAGCTGGCGATCAACCGCCGGTTCGAGCTGCCGGAATTCACCGTGCGCCGGGACAATGGCTGGCTGACGGTGGAGACGGACGCCCTCCGCCTGCGCTACGACGGGCACCCCTTCTCCCCCGAGGGCCTCAACGTCACACTGAAGGGCCAGTTCGCCGTGTACGCCAGCGTCTGGCACTACGGCGACGCGGGCCGCAACCTGAAGGGCACCGCCCGGACGCTGGACGAGGCGGACGGCGCGATCCCGCTGGAGGACGGCCTGATGGCCTGGGAGGGCTACGCTGCCCTGGACGACAGCGACAGCATGCGCATGGATGAGAGCGGCAATCTGCTGCCCGCCGAGCCCCACGGGACGGACCTGTACCTGTTCGCCTACGGCCACGACTTCAAGGCGGCCCTGCGGGACTTCTACCACCTCGCCGGGCCCGCGCCCGCCCTGCCCCGCTACGCCCTGGGCAACTGGTGGAGCCGCTTCTATCCCTACACCAAGGACAGCTACCAGGCGCTGATGGAGCGCTTCGAGAAAGAGGGCGTGCCGCTGTCCGTGGCGGTGCTGGACATGAACTGGCACGTGACGGACATCGACCCCAAGTACGGCCCCGGCTGGACGGGCTACACCTGGAACCGGGACATGTTCCCGGACCCAGCCCGGCTGCTGGCCTGGCTCCACGACAGGGGGCTCAGGGTGACGCTGAACGACCACCCCGCCGACGGCGTGCGGGCCTGCGACGACCTGTACCCCGCCATGGCGAAGGCGATGGGCGTCGACCCCGAAAGCGGCGCGCCGATGCCCTTCGACGCGGGCAGCCCCGAGTATCTCCGGGCCTTCGGGGACGTGGTCCTGGACGCCTTTGAGAAGCAGGGCGTGGACTTCTGGTGGATCGACTGGCAGCAGAAGGGCGGCAGCAGCGTGCCCGGCATCGACCCGCTGTTCATGCTGAACCACACCCGCTACCTGTATTCCGCCCGCAACGGCGGCACGGGCCTCACCTTTTCCCGCTACGGCGGGCCGGGGAGCCACCGCTATCCCGTGGGCTTCTCCGGGGACACCTTCATCACCTGGGACAGCCTCGCCTTCCAGCCCTACTTCACCGCCACGGCGGCCAACATCGGCTACGGCTGGTGGAGCCACGACATCGGCGGCCACATGCACGGCACGCGGGACGAGGAGCTGTCCACCCGCTGGCTCCAGTTCGGCGTGCTCTCCCCCATCATGCGCCTGCACGCCTGCCGCAGCGAGTTCCTGGGCAAGGAACCCTGGAGCTACGCCGAGCCCTACTGCGGCATCATGAAGCGCTGGCTGCGGCTGCGGCACCGGCTGCTGCCCTGGCTGTACACGAAGAACGTCGCGGGCAGCCGGGATGGCGCGCCCATCGTCACGCCGGTCTACTACGACTGGCCCGACGGCTATGACCCCTACAGCGCCCAGCGGGACGAGTACGTGCTGGGCGGAGAGCTGCTGGTCGCGCCGATCACCGCCCCTGCGGACGACACCGGCCTCGCCAGCGCGAAGGTCTGGCTGCCCGAAGGACCGTGGGTGGACTTCTTCACCGGCCGGCGCTATCCCGGCGGGCAGAGCCTGCGGGTCTACCGCGGCCTCGCGGACGTGCCCGTGTTCGTCCGTCCCGGAACGATCCTCCCCCTGGACGGCGGCGAGAAGCTGGAAAACGGCGGAGCGCTGCCGAAGGCGCTGCTGTTCCGGGCGTTTGCCGGGGCAAGCGGGGCCTGTGACGTGATCGAGGACGGCGAGGACGGCCGCGGGCGCTGCGTCACCCGCTGCGCCATGGAGGCCGGGGAGGGTCTGACCGTGACTATCGCCCCGCCGAAGGGCGACGCGGCGCTGATCCCCGAAGGCCGAAGCTATTCCGTCGAGCTGGTGGGCGTGGAACGCCGCCTGCCCGACGAGGCCTCCTGCGCCTTCGATTCCGCCTATGACCCGGATACCCGCACCCTGCGCCTGGCCCTCTCCGCGCCCGCGGGAGAAGGCGCGATCCTGCGCTGGAACCGCGTTCCCGCCTGCCCCGCGCCGGACCGGCCGGCCCGCCTGCAGGCCGCCCTCCAGCCCCTGAGGATGGCCTTCGACGACAAGGACCGGGTCATGCGGATCGCCGCCAACTGCGATACCGCCGCCCACCGCATCGCCGCCTGGCGCTGCGCCGACCTGCCGGATTCCGTGCTGGGCCTGCTGATCGAGCTGGAGCTGGTGGAGTAATCAAATACTTTAAGCATAATGATTGTCGGCGTGTTCCTCCGGAACCCGCCGACCCGGAAAACGTTCCGTTTTCCCAATCATATACAATTACAGAAGATCCTTCGCTCGGCGCGGCGCTTCAATCCCATGGATTGAACCGTCCGCGGTCTGGCCAACCGGCCAGACTTGGAAAACCCTGTGGGCTTCCAACCGTCGTTCAGGATGACGGGCAACCCGCCGATGTCATCCTGAGCGCGAGCGAAGGATCTTTGTCGTTCCCAATCGTTCCCGACAGCGCGCAAGCGAAGGCTCCAATCGCACCTGTGCGGCACAATCGCAGCGCCTTCGTCGTTCCTCAATCGCGCAAGCGAAGGCTCGCTTTCGCGCTTGTCGCCCGCGAAGCGGGATCTCACTCGAAGGCGTACTCCCGGGCGGTCTCCTGCATCAGCCGCTCGAACCCGGGCACGTCCACGTTGTTGGACAGCATCACGATCACAAAGGGGCGCTCGGCGTACACGATGCCCGCGTCGTGGGTGATGCCGTCGTCCTCGCCGGTCTTGTGGGCGCAGCGAATGCCCTCGCTGTGCAGGTAGAAGGGCAGCTTGCCGTTCAGCCGCTGGTCCAGCAGGATGCGCAGCATGCGGTCGTCCAGTTCCTTTCCCAGCAGCCGGCCCTCGGCCATGCGCTCCAGCAGCATGCCGATGCCCCGGGCGGTGATGGTGTTGGTGATGCCCTTCGCCGCCAGCTCCGGCTCGAACAGCCTGCGGCGCAGGCAGATGCCGGGGATGCCCAGGTCCGCCATGGTCGCGTTCACGTGATCGGGGCCCAGGCGGTCGATCATCAGGTTGGTGGCGGTGTTGTCACTGAGAATGATCATCAGCGTGATCAGGTCCAGCACCGTCACCCGCAGCCCGTCGTGCATGTAGGTCAGCGCCCCGCAGGAGGGCTTCTTCATCTCCGGGCGGATCTCCACCTCGGCGTCCATGTCCAGCCTGCCCGCGGCCATGTCCCGGAACGCGGTGACCATGATCGGCACCTTGATCACGCTGGCGGCCACCAACGGCAGATCCGGGTTGTGCAGCAGAGGCTCCCCCGCCTCTCCCAGCCGCTTGAAGTAGAAGCCCACGTCCCCGGGGAAGGCCCGTATCCTCTCAAAGCAATCCATGCGTCCTCTCTCCCATTCGTTTTGGTTTCAATTCGCGTTTTCACCCGTCAGGGGATCTGCTCGAAGCTCCCCAGCCCGCGCAGCAGGCGGGTCAGGCCGAAGCGCAGCTTCTCCCTGAACCTCATGCCCTGCCGGAAGGCGGCGTAGGCCCGCTGTCCGGCTTCTACGTCGTCCCTGGTGATCGGCCTGCGCCCATAGGCAAAGGCGGACACGGCCCGCACGAAGGCGGCATAATCCGGGTTTTTCAGCTGCCCGGCCACGCGTTCTGCGAAGGTCTCCGGGCCCTCGCCATTCACCGGCGCCTGGCCCATATGTCCCAGCAGCGTCAGGTTCGCGCGATACAGTATCATCGCCTGCTGCCTGGCTGACCTCGTCCTCGCGCACAGCGCGGCGGGGTCGCTGCTGCGCAGTCGCCTGCGCACCCACAGCGCCGCCAGCGCGATCAGCGCCAGCACCAGCAGGATCGCCGCCCAAACGGACGGTCCCTTTTTCGTCGGTTGCCCGCCCTCGGGCAGCGCCTCGGGTTCGCTCTCAGGCTCCGGGGGAATGTCCGGCGCCTCGGGGCTCTCCTCGGGGGCTTCGTCAGGCTGCTCCTCCGGCTCGGGACTGGGCGTAGGTTCATTCTCCGCCTCACCGCCCGCGGGCTCTGGGGTGGGGGTGGTCTCGGGCTCGTCCCCGGCAAAATCGCCGGAGGGCATCTCCTGAGAACCGGCGTCGCCGCCCAGGCTCTGTCCGTCCCCGCCCTGCTGCTCCGTGCCGCCGCGGCCCGTGGCTCCGCCGGTGGCGTCGAAGGGGATCCATCCGACGCCCTTGAAGTACACCTCCGCCCAGGCGTGGGCATCCTCGCCGGTCAGCGCCTCCCGCCCGGGCCGGGCCAGATAGCCCTCCACGTAGCGGGTGGGCAGGCCCGCGATGCGGCCCATCACGGCCATGGCGGTGGCGTAGTAGCTGCAATAGCCCTCCCGGCTGTCCAGCAGGAACCAGGAAACGAAGTCCCGCCCCTCGGGGGGATAGGGCGTGTCCAGGGTATAGCGCATGCTCCGGCGCAGGTATTCCATGATGGCGGCTGCCCGGTCATAGGGGTTATCCAGGCCGTCCACGACCTCCATCGTCAGGGCGTACACCCCCGCCTCGATGCCCTCGGGCAGCTGGGTGTGCAGGGCGAGCAGGTCGGCATAGTGCTCGTCGCCCCCAGCCTCGCCCCGGGCCACGGCCCTGCGCAGGGCGTCCCCGTGGACGGGCAGCAGGCCCGTGACGCCGTAGCGGTCCCCGGGCTGCACCTGGCGGGACAGGAACACCTCTCCCGCCGTATTGTAGTACACCGCCGTGGACAGCGCCATGTCGAACCGAGACAGCATCCCGGGCACGAACAGCGTGCTGGTGCCCTCGTCCAGCATCTCCACGGAGATCTCCGCGGCCTCCAGCGCGCCCTCCCGGTCCTCAAAGCCCGGGCTGAACACCCGCTCCCGGATGCTCCGGTGGGTCAGGTCCACGTACAGGTAGCGGCTCTTCGGCGCGGCGTCCACCCAGGAATAGCCGGTGTAGCCGGTGCGGATCGCGCCGCGCAGCAGCACCGGCACCTCGGTGTCCACGGACATCACCGGGTCGGTGTGGGGGTCGGCGGGGCCGCCCAGCATGGAGACCACCGCGTCGCCAACCTGCCCGGCGTGGTCATAGCCCTCCTCGTTGATGGAGAAGGCGATGCGCTCCCGGGTAAAGCGGAAGTACTGCTCGAACACGCCGCGCACCCGCTCCGCCGCCGCCTCCATGGGGCCCCAGGTGACTCGCGCCGCCGGGGTCAGCGCCAGCGCGAGGACCACGGCCAGCACCGCGGGCACCAGCACCCGGGGCGCGGCACCGTCCCGCTGGACGCCGCCGGTCAGGGCAAAGGCCGCCGCGGCCGCCACCAGCCCCGGCACCGCCGCGGCGATGGAGGCCGTCTCGGACACGGCATGGCTGCCCACCAGCGCGGTCATCAGCAGCAGTATTGCCATGGAGACCAGCTCTTTCCGGTTCAGCAGCGCGAAGAACAGCGTGCCGGAGGCGAAGGCCCCGCAGGTCAGCAGCGTGCGCGCGCCCAGGGCGATCTGCGCCGGCTCCCCGGTCTCGCCGCCCCAGGAGGCAAACAGCGCCTTGAAGGCCGCAAAGCCCGCCGTGTTCCCGGCAAAATAGATGCCCGCCAGCAGCACGAACCCCAGCGAGGCCAGCACGGCCCCGCCGTTGGACACCGCCCCCAGGGCGCACAGCGCCGCGGCCGCGGCCGCCGCCAGGTACAGCGCCGCCCCGGAGACCGCCGTTCCGGAGGCCGTGGCGGCCACCGTCATGGCGCTGCCCGCGAACAGCAGGGCCAGCCCCGCCGCGATGGCGATGCGCGCCGCGCGCATCCTTCCGTTCATCTTCATCATCTATGCAAAAATACCGTCCTGAGCATCGTAATCATCGTCAACCGCCGGTTCCCCCGGCCGGGCCGCGCCGCCGCCCCAGGGATCCAGGCGCGAGGCCTGCACGCCGCCCATCTTCAGCCGTTCGATCAGCGTCATGGACTCCTCCCGGTCGTCGTCGGACACCCAGATCAGCCGGGTGGATACGCCGGAGCGCTGCATCCTGAGGGCCATGTCGGCGATGCGGGTGGTCAGCCGCGCGGTGACCAGCACCGCGCCGCCGGTGCGCTGGAAGCGGGCCATCATCAGCATCAGCACCCGCTCATAGCTGTAGGGGCTGTCGAACTTCAGGCGAAGCATGGCCTCGGTGAAGGCGGCGATGTCCGCCGGGAACTGGCCGGAAAGCTCGGCGGGCCTGGAGCCCATCAGCGGCATCCGCACGGGATCGCCCGCCCGCAGCTGCGCCTGGGCGGCCCCCAGGCACGCCTCGCAGACGCAGTCCTCCAGGGTCATCTGCTGGTCCCGCAGGGCCGTGATCTCCGCCAGGTCCGGGATGATCAGCGTGTCCGGCCTGGCGCTCTCCTCATAAGTGCGCACCATCATCTCCCGCTTGCGCAGGGACAGCTTCCAGTGCACCTTCTTCAGCTCGTCGCCCTCCTGCCAGGCCCGCACGTCCGAGGGCAGGGCGCTGTCCTCGGAGGCGCGGCTCATGAACTCCGGCCCCTGGTCCACGGCCTGCAGCTTCAGCGGCTCCGCCTCGGGGATCCTGGGCAGCACCTCCAGCTTCACCAGGCGCAGGTTGGGCCTGCGGCTGAGCCGGATCATGCCGAACACGTCCGACACGCTGATGCGGGCCACGCCCGCCTCGTAGACGCCCCGGTGGGGGCAGAGGATCATCTGCCGGAACGTGCGGGCCACGAAGGGCGGCGCGGACACGTTCACCGTCTGCACCGGTGCGTAGGCCGAGGGCACGTTCAGCTCCACCTGGATGGCCGACACTGGCAGCAGGCAGCTGTGGCGCACGGTGAACACCGTCGTCAGCCGGTCGCCCCGGGTGGCCCGGGTGCGCACGCCCTTGATGTCGAACCGCAGCGAGAACAGCGTCCAGAGCACGGAAACCAGGCCCACCAGCAGCATCGCCAGCATGGCCAGAAAGATCATGTAGTAGAGGCGCGTTCCCGTGCTCAGCCCCGCGGCCAGCATCGTCGCCATCACCAGCGCGTAGCCCGCGCGGCGTCCGTTCAATACCGACATATATTCCCCGTTCTCCGACTATTGCCTGTTGCCTTACTTCACCTTCACCGGCACCTGCACGCTGCCCATCACGTTGGACAGTATGCGCTGGGCGGTCATGTTCCGCATGCGGGCCTCGGGGCTGAGCACCAGCCTGTGGGCCAGCACGGGCTCGGCCATCTTCTGCACGTCCTCGGGCTTTACGAAGTCCCGCCCGTCCAGCAGGGCGCAGGCCTGGGCCGCCCGCAGCAGCGAGATGGCTCCCCGGGTGGAGACGCCCAGCTGCAGCGCGCCGCTCTTGCGGGTGGCCGCGGCGATGGCGGACACGTACACGCGGATCTCCTTGGCCCCGTAGACCTTCTCCACCTCCTGCTGCAGGCGGATGATGTCCGCGCTGGTGCAGATGGGCTTCAGCTCCTCCATGGGGCGCTGGCCGGTGGTGTAGCGCTCCAGGATGTCGGCCTCCTCCTGGGCGGTGGGATAGCCGATGCTCACGCGCATGAAGAAGCGGTCCAGCTGGGCCTCCGGCAGCGGATAGGTGCCCACGAAGTCCACCGGGTTCTGGGTGGCCAGCACGATGAAGGGCTGGGGCATGGCGTAGGTCACGCCGTCCACGGACACCTGACCCTCCTCCATCACCTCCAGCAGCGAGGACTGGGTCTTGGGCGAGGTGCGGTTGATCTCGTCCGCCAGCACGATCTGGCTCATGATCATGCCCGGGCGGTACTCCAGCTCGCCGGTCTTGAAGTTGGCGATGGAAAAGCCGGTGATGTCGCTGGGCGTGATGTCCGGCGTGAACTGTATGCGCTTGAAGGAGCAGTCCAAGGACCGCGCCAGCGCGCTGGCCAGGGTGGTCTTGCCCACGCCGGGCACGTCCTCGATCAGCACGTGTCCCCGGCACAGTATGGCCACCATCATCAGCTCGATGGCGCTCTCCTTGCCCACAATCACCTTGCCCACGTTCTTGGTGAGCATCTGGGCGAAACGCTGCGTAACCTGCATATCCTCTGTCTCCTTCGCTGAGATTCGCTTGTTCTTGGACGCCCCGCCGGCCCTTTGGGTTCCAATCGGGAACGCCTGGCCACAGGAAGCCAATTTAAGTATACATATTTGAAAACGGATTTACAAGGAAATCTGTCCAAATCCGCCGGCATGTGCTATAATATTAAACGGGACGCCGCATTTTCGCCGGTTTTACCGGCCGCGTCCCGAAATTGCCGAAAAGGAGGGCGTGCCCGTGATCCTCGGCCTGGGAACGGACCTGTGCGCCATCGAGCGCATCGGCCGCGCCATCGAAAAGCGGCACTTCATGGAGCGGGTCTACACCCCCGCTGAGCTGGCCCGCCTGGACGCAGCCACGGATCTGCGCCGGCCGGAAATCGCCGCGGGGCTGTTCGCCGCCAAGGAAGCCGTCGCCAAGGCCCTGGGCACCGGCTTCTCCGGCTTCTTCACCTCCGACATCGAAATCATGCCCGACGCCGCGGGCCACCCGGTCTGCGCGCTGCTGAACGGCGCGAAGGCGCGGGCCGAGGCCCTGGCCGGCGGCGAAAGCTACGCCATGTGGGTGTCCATCACCCACGAGAGCGGCATGGCCGCCGCCACGGCGATCCTGGAAAAGCGGGAAGCGAGGGATGAATAAATGCTGACAAAGTCGTTCCGCATCCTGCGGCTCACCTATCCCCGGGAGACCTTTGAAACGCTTCGGCGGCTGCCAATGAGGCGGGGCTGCCTGCGGCAGCTGCCGCGCGACAGGGGCCGATATAACCCCAACGCGGAGGCGGAGCAGGCGATCCCGCTGATCACGCCTGCCCAGATGCGGGCCATGGAGCAGCGCTACTTCGACGAGACCGGCACGCCCTCCATCGACCTGATGGAGAGGGCGGCCGAGGCGCTGCTGCGCTGCATTCAACTGAGCTTGCGCGGCAAGTGGCGGGTCAGCATCGCCTGCGGGCCGGGCGGCAACGGCGGCGACGGCTATGCCCTCGCCCGCCTGCTCGCGCAAAGGCTGGGCTGGGACTGCGCCCTGTATCCCTCCGAGCCGCCAAAGACGCCGGACGCCATCGAGAACCGGCGCCGGGCGCTGGAGATGGGAATTCCCGAGCGCTCCCCCAGGGAGGGCGAGGCGCCGGACCTCTGGGTGGACGCGCTGTATGGCACCGGGCTCTCCCGGGCGCCGGAAGGCGCGGCCGCCGCGCTGATCGAGCGCATGAACGCCGACCGCCAAGAGGGCGCAAGCACCATCGCCGTGGACATCCCCTCGGGGCTGAACGGAACCACCGGCAAGGCCTTTTCCCCCTGCGTTCGCGCGGACCAGACCATCACCTTCCAGTTCGCCAAGACCGGCCTTTGCATGCAGGACGGGCTGGACATGTGCGGCATGCTGGACGTGGCGGACATCGGCATTCCCGCCGAATTCCATCCCGCGATCACGGCGACGCTGATGACCACGAAGGACCCGCTCAGCGTCCTTCCCTCAAAGCCCCGCAACGCGCACAAGGGCACGAACGGCCGGCTGCTGATCGTGGCCGGCTCCGTGGGCATGGCGGGAGCCGCGATGCTGTGCGCCAGGGCCGCCCTGCGCTCCGGCGCCGGGTTGGTGACGGTGGCCTGTCCCGCCTCCATCGTGCCGATCCTGCAAGTCCTGGCCCCCTGCGCCATGTGCCTGCCCCTTCCGGAAAGGGACGGCGCCATCTCCGCCGAGGCGGTCGAACCCCTCGCCGCCGCCCTTCGGAGCGCGGACGCGGCGGTGTGCGGCTGCGGGCTCTCCCGGCGGGCCGCGCCGGAGGTCCTGCGCCTGATGCTCGAATGCGGCGTGCCGACGCTGTTTGACGCCGACGGACTGAACCTGATCGCCGCGGACGCGTCCCTGAAGGCGCTGCTGCGCCCCCACCACCTGATCACGCCCCACCCCGGTGAGGCCGCGCGGCTGCTGGGACGGCCCGTGACCGATCCCATCGCGGACGCCCTCGCCCTGCAGGCGCTGGGATGCCAGGCGCTGCTGAAGGGCGCGACGACGGTCATCCCCGTGGGGGATGTGCCCTGGCTGAGCGCCCGCGGCGACTGCGGCATGGCCAAGGGCGGCAGCGGCGACTGCCTGTCCGGACTGGCCGGCTCGCTGATGGCCCAGTATGCCGCCGCCGGCACGGCCATGACCGGCGAGGCCCTGGCCCGCTGCGCCGCCGTGGCCAGCGAGCTGCACGGACGGGCCGGGGAGTTCGCCCAGGTCCAATTCGGCCCGCGGGGCATGTGCGCCGAGGACCTTGTGAACGCGCTTCCCCGGGCGCTGCAGGGCGATGAATAGCTTTGCCCTCGAGCTTCGGCAGGCGGCCCGCGCCGCGCTGCCGGAGGCCGCGTTCCTGCGCCGGGACCGGGGCGACGGGCTGTTCGTCACCGACGCGCCGCGGCGCTGCCCCGACGGAGGCTGGCGGCAGGCCCTGCGGGAAGCGGGATTCGCCGTCGAAACGCGGGACGGCCTCGCGCGCCTCTCCCCCGCCCCGACATGGCTGAAGACATTGGAGGCCCGGTTCCCCGAGCCGCCGGACGCCCTCTGCGCCAGCCTCTTCCGCTTCGCGGGCCGAGCCCCGGAGGCGGAGAGCCTTAGGCTGTTCGCGCTGGGAGCGCGGACGCTGGACGGCGAAGGCGGCGACGAGCGCTTCGACCGGGCGCTCCGGCAGCGGGCCGCCGAGTGCCTGCGGCTGAACGGAATCCACCCCGAAGGACCGACCCTCGGCGGCGGGCTGTACGCCTGCGCGCTGCTTCACTACCTGATCGAGGAGGAACGATGATATGAAGCTCAAATGGCTGGGACATTCCTGCTTCCAACTGACCCTGGACAATGGCAAGGTGCTGGTGACCGACCCCTACGACGACTCCGTAGGCTATCCCCCGCTGAAGGTGCGGGCGGACGCCGCGCTCTCCAGCCACGGTCACTTCGACCACAACTACTATGCCGCCGTGGAGGGCGACCCGGTCATCCTCGACGCGCCGGGCTCCCGGGAGCTCTTCGGCGCGAGGATCACCGCCGTGCCCAGCTTCCACGACGACCAGCGCGGCGCAAAGCGGGGCCAAAACCTGATCCACCTGATCGAGGCCGACGGCCTGCGCGTCGCCCACCTGGGCGACCTGGGCCACCAGCCGGACACCGAGGCGCAGAAGCAGGCCCTGTCGAACCTGGACGTGATGCTGATCCCCATCGGCGGCTATTTCACCATCGACACCCCCGCCGCCGTGGCGCTGATCGAGGCCTTCAGGCCCCGCTGCGCCGTGGCCATGCACTTCAGCAACGCGTACTGCCACTTCCCGATCTCCGACGAATCGGAGTTCGCGCGCCTCACCGGGGCGAAGTACCTCCCCAACGAGGTGGCGCTCACCGCGGACAGCCCCTCCGGCTGCTGCGTGATGGCGCTGTAGCGTCCGTCGCCGTCCGGGCCGCTTGAGCGCGGCCCGCGGCATCCCAAAGAAAGAGCGAAAGGTCTGGTTGCTATGCTGTACATGGGCATCGACGTGGGCACCCAGGGGGTGCGCTGCGTCGTCGCGGACGAGGCCGGCCAACTGGCCGCGGCCAGGTCCATTCCCTTCGAGACCCTCAACATCGCCGGGACGGAGGGCTGGTACGAGCAGTCCCCCGGGCACTGGCAGAGAGCCGCCGAGGCCGCCATCCGGGACTGTGCCGCCCAGCTGCGCGCTGCGGGCCGGGATCCCCGGGAGATCCGCGCCGTCTCCATCGACGGCACCAGTGGCACCGTCGTGGCGCTGGACGCCGAACATCGCCCGCTGACCCCCGGCATCATGTACAACGATCCCCGGGCCGGCGCCCAGGCCGCCCGGGTGCGGGACGCCCTCGCCGCCCAGGAGAAAAAGCTGGGCTATAAGTTCGGCGCGTCCTTCTCCCTGCCCCGCATCCTGTGGATCCGGGACAACCTGCCCGAGGTTTACGAGCGGACCTGTGTGTTCGCCCACCAGGCGGACTACGTGGCCGGGCTGCTCTGCGGCGAGTACGCCGTCTCCGACTACTCCAACGCCCTGAAGACCGGCTACGACCTCATCGACGGGCGCTGGCCGGAGGCCTTCCAAACGGCCCTGGGGCTGGACATCCAGAAGCTCCCCGCCGTGACCCGCCCCGGCGCGCCCATCGCCCCCATACGGCCCGAGGCCGCCGAGCGGCTGGGGCTCTCCACCGACACGATGGTGGTGGGCGGCTCCACCGACGGCTACGCCTCCGCGCTGGCGGCGGGCGCGGTGCGCGCGGGCCGCTGGGCCTCCATCATCGGCACCACCTTCGTGCTGAAGGGCGTCACCGAGCAGCTGGTGATCGACCCCAACGGCTCCAGCTACTCCCACCGGCTCCCCTCCGGCGAATGGCTGCTGGGCGGGGCCGGGAACATCGGCGGCCGGACGCTGAACGCCTGCGCCGAGGGACGGGACTTCGACGCGCTGAACGCCGCCTCCGAGGCGCTGATCCCCACCGGCGTGCGCTGCTACCCGCTGCCGGGCAGGGGCGAGCGCTTCCCCTTCGTGCTGCCGGACTGCGAGCCCTTCTACATCGGCAACCTCTTCGGCGGCAGGCTCTACCCCGCCATCATGGAGGGCGTGGGCTACGCCGAAAAGCTGGCCTTCGACCACATGGCCGCCCTGGGCTGCCCGGTGGGCGAGGTCATCTACACCACCGGTGGGGCCTGCCGCAGCGACCTGTGGCTGCGCATCCGCGCCAGCATACTGGAGCGCCAGCTGAAGGTGCCCGCCGTGGTGGACGCGGCCATGGGCTCCGCGCTGCTGGCCGCCTCCGGGGACATGGACGGCCTGGACGCCGCCGCCGAAGCGATGATTCACTACGAAAAGACCGCCGAGCCCGACCCGTCCCTGACGGGCCCCTATCGGGAGATGTACGCCCGCTTCCGGGAGGACGTTCGGAGGAACTACGGCGTGGAGGTATAAATGAGCATCTACAAGGACTGCGACATCCGGGGCGTCTACCCCGGCGAAATCGACGAAGCCGACGCCCGCGCGGTGGGCCGGGCCCTGGCCACGCTGCACCCCGGCGCGAGGATGGCCGTGGGCGGCGACGTGCGCGTCTCCACCCCGGCACTGAAATCCGCCTTTATCGACGGCCTCGTGGACAGCGGCGCACAGGTGACCGACATCGGCACCGTGCCCACCCCCGCGCTCTACTGGGCCCTGGCGAACCTGGATGTCCAGGGCGGGGCCACCGTCACCGCCAGCCACAACCCGCCGAAGTACAACGGCATCAAGTTCATGTTTGACGGCATGCCGGTCAACCGGCAGATCATGGACGCCGTCCAATCCACGGTGGAAAGCGGCGCCTTTGCCGGGCAAAGGGGCTCCGTGGAAGCCCGGGACATCCTCCCCGCCTACATGGACGGGCTCGCCGCCCGCTTTCATATTTCCCGCCCGCTGAAGGTGGTGGTGGACGCCGGCAACGGCGCCATGGGGCCCGTGGCCCCGCAGGTGCTGCAGCGCTGCGGCTGTGAGGTCGTGGAGCTGTTCTGCGAGCCGGACGGCCGCTTCCCGAACCGGGACCCCAACCCCGCCGAATACAGCCACCTCTCCGCCGTCTGCGAAAGGACGGCCGCGGAGGGCGCGGACTTCGGCGTAGCCTTCGACGGCGACGGCGACCGGGCGGTGTTCGTGGACGAGACCGGCCATGCCGTGATGAACGAGAAGTCCCTGGTGCTGTTCATCTGCCACCTGCTGAAGGACCGCCCCACCCCGGTGGTCTACGACCAGAAGTCCTCCTCCGTCATCCGCCGGGCCGTGCTGGCCATGGGCGGCACCCCCGTGCCGGAGCGCAGCGGCCACGCCTTCATCAAGCGCCGCTTCCTGGAGGTCGGCGCGGCCATCGCCGGGGAGGTCAGCGGCCACTTCTTCTTCGGGGAACTGGGCTACGACGACGGCCTGTTCGCCGCGCTGACGATGGCCGAATTGCTGGCCGGTTCCGACAGATCCCTGTCCGCGCTGGCCGGGGAGATCGCCTGTCCCCCCATCACGCCGGACCTGCGCGTCCACTGCCCCTACGACCAGCAGCAGAACTGGCTCGACCGGGTGGAGGCCCTCGCCGAGGGCCGGGAATGCGCGGTCAGCCACATGGACGGCGTGCGGCTGGAGTTCGCGGACGGCTGGCTGCTGATGCGCAAGTCCGTCACCGCCGAGCAGATCACCCTCCGGGCCGAGGCCGAGACCCCCGAGCGCCTGCGCGCGCTGCTGGAGCTGGTGGCCTCCGCGCTGCCCGGGGAGGCCGCCCGGGAGATCCTCCGGTAAGACGGGCAGCGCGGAAGAGGACAAAAAAAGATCCTTCGCTGTCGCTCAGGATGACACCGTTTTCATTCTTTCGTGTCATTCTGGGCGAAGCGAAGATTCTTGATTTCATCGGCTCTTCACGGAAACGTGGAGAACCTTTTTATCTTTGAATTTGGGCTCCGCCGGTCACGCCTGGTCCCTCAGCGCCTCCGGCAGCCTGCGCTTCCACGCGCCGCGGCGGAAGGTGAACACGGTCATCGCCATGCCCAGCAGCCAGGAGATCAGCAGGGAGGAGAACAGCGCGTCGGGGCTGCCGTTGGGCCAGGCCTCGGAGCGGGTCAGCGCCGCCAGCAGGTAGGCCAGGGGCAGGCGGATGATGATGGTGGAGATGATGGAGATCCACATGGGGATCATGGTCTCGCCCGAGCCGCGCATCGCGCCCTGGAGCACCTGGCTCACCGCGAAGGCGATGTAGCCCAGGGCCAGCCAGCGCAGGCCGCGAAGGCCGATCTGGATGACGTCCTCGGTCTCGGTGAACAGGCCGATCAGGTGGTGTCCGAACAGCAGTATGCAGGCCACCAGCACGCCGGCGGTCCCCAGGGCCAGCTTCAGCAGATCCCTCGTGCCGGTGCGCACCCGGTCGATGCGGCCCGCGCCGATGTTCTGCCCCACGAAGGTGGTGGAGGCCGTGCCGAAGGTGAAGTTCGGCATCATGGCGAAGCCGTCCACGCGCATGACCGCCACGTTGGCGGCGATCACCGCCGTGCCCAGGGAATTGGTCAGGCCCTGCACCACGATGGCTGACATGGAGAACAGCGCCTGGGTGATGCCCGCGGGCAGGCCCAGCGTGCACAGCTTGCGGGTGATCGGGCCGTCCGGCACCAGCGTCGTGCGGTTGATGTCGATCAAATCCTTCATGCCCACCAGGCGGATCAGGCACAGCACGCCGGAGATGGCCTGGGCGATGATCGTGGCCCATGCCACGCCCGCCACGCCCATGCCAAACCGGGCCACGAACAGGATGTCCAGCACGATGTTCAGCAGGCACGCGGTCACCAGGTACACCAGCGGATAGAAGCTGTCGCCGATGCCCCGCAGCACGCCGGAGAGGATGTTGTACGCCGCGCCGCCCATGATGCCGATGAAGATGATCTGCAGATAGGTGACCGCCCCTTCGGCGACATCCGCCGGCGGGGAGATCAGGCTGATCAAAAACGGCGAGGCGAAGTAGCCCACGATCATCATGATCAGGCCGCTGAGCACCGTCAGCACGATGGTGCTGCCCACCGCCCGGCTGAGGCTGGAGCGGTCCTTCGCGCCGAAGTACTGGCTGGCGAGGATGCTCGCGCCGGTGGCGACGCCCATGAACAGCACCAGCAGCAGGTTCAGGATCGGGCCCGCCGTTCCCACGGCGGCCAGCGCCGTGTCGCCGATGTACTTGCCCACCACGATGGAGTCCACCGTGTTGTACAGCTGTTGGGCCAGGTTTCCGATCAGCAGCGGAACGGAGAACTGGATCAGCTTGTTCATCGGATTGCCGGTGGTCATGTCCTGCACGCCGAAAAAGCTCTTTAATCGCGTCATGGTGCCCATGGCTGCCCCTCCCTATGCTCTATGGCCTGATGCTAACACAATCCCATGAATATTACAACCGCCGACCGACGCTCCCCGCAAGATTTCAAGTATTCTTTACCTGAAGGGAGGATGGCGCGTGAAGCTCTACCGCCACTACATATGGGATTTTGACGGCACGCTGTTCGACAGCTATCCCCACAGCGCCGCCGCGCTGTGCGCCGCCGCGGCCCGCTTCGGCATCCCCGCCGACCCGGAGGCGGTGGCCCGGCAGATGCGCGTGAGCCTCGCCGACGCCGTGCGGGCCCTGGGGCTCACAGACGCCCAGCTGGCCCTGTTCCGAGCCTATCACGGCGACCCGGACTTCCCGCCGCCCATCGTACCCTTCCCGGAGGCCGGGCCGGTGCTCCGGGCGCTGTCCCGGCTGGGGGCCCGGCACTGGCTCTACACCCACAGCCGCCGGAAGATGTCCGTGGCCTACCTGGAGCGCTTCGGCCTGGCAGGGCTGTTCGACGGCTTCATGACTCCGGACGACCCCGGGTTCGCCCGCAAGCCGAGCCCGGACGCCCTGCTGTACCTGCTGCGCGAACACGGCCTCCCCGCCCGCGAGACCGCAATGGTGGGCGACCGGGAGCTGGACATGCGCTGCGCCGAGGCCGCGGGCATCGACGGACTGCTGCTCGACCCGGACCGCCTGGTGGCGGAGACCTGCGCCACGGAACGGATCGACCGGCTGTCCCAGCTGCTGCCGGCATCGCCAAATCATAAGAATATGTAATGTCGATTGTTAATTTCGTGATTTTTTCCATACCTCGACCCGCATCGAAACCCGGCGTGTCTTCCCCGCGCCGGGTTCATTTTGCATCGGGAGACGCATATTTTCTCCCATATCGCCCAAAGCTGGCACAGTCTGAATCGAGCGATGCATTTCTCCATTATTTGATAATTTCAATTTATAGGCATTTAATTAATCATAATTTGACATTATTTGTTTACACGAATAAAATAATGATGTAAGCAAGAGACCGCGACGGCCAGTTCCAAGAACACAAAGTTGGATGGCCGTTCCTCTATTTGACGGGAAGGGAGGGACAGAAGATGAAGGATCGCGCGGCGGAGACCCGGCTGTTCGAGCAGGCCCCCATCGCCCGGGCGGTGCTTGCGCTGGCCATCCCCACGGTGATCAGCCAGATCATACTGGTGATCTACAACATGGCGGACACCTTCTTCATCGGGCTGACCGGCAGCGACGCCCGCATCACGGCTGTGACGGTGTGCATGCCCGCCTTCATGTTCCTCTCCGCCATCTCCAACCTGTTCGGCGTGGGCGGCGCCAGCGTCATCGCCCGGGCCCTCGGGACCGGGGACGGACAGACGGCGCGGAACACGGCTTCCTTCGCCTTCTGGGGCTGCGCCATCGTGACGCTGCTCTACGCCGCCGCCGCGCGGCTGGGCATGGACGCCTTCGTGGACCTGCTGGGCGGCAGCGCTCCGGAGGTCCACGCCGAGGCATGCCAATACCTGACCTGGACGGTGGTGCTGGGCGGCCTGGCCACCGCCTGGAACGCGCTGCTGGGCCACCTGGTGCGCTCCGAGGGGCATTCGCTCCAGGCGGGCTTCGGCATCGCCCTGGGCGGCGTGCTGAACATCGCCCTGGACCCGCTGTTCATGTTCGTGCTGCTCCCCAAGGGAAACGAGGTCATGGGCGCGGCCATCGCCACGTCCCTCTCGAACCTCATCGCCACGCTGTACTTCCTGGCGGTGATCGCCCGGAACCGCCGGCGCTCGGTGCTGTCCCTGCGGCCCCGTGCGGAGGCCCTGCGGGGCGGCATCCCCGGCGACGTGCTGTCCACCGGCCTGCCCGCCTGCCTGATGACGCTGTGCGAGAACATCTCCTACGCCGGGCTGGACAACCTGATGGCCCTCTCCGGCACGCTGATGCAGGCCGGCATCGGCGTGGCCAAGAAGGTGAACATGCTGGCCCACTGCATGGCCCGGGGCATGTCCCAGGGCGTGCTGCCGCTGATCGGCTACAACTACGCCTCCGGCAACCACCGGCGCATGCGCTCCGCCGTACTGATCGCCACCTCCATCTCCGTTTCGCTGGCCGCGACCTGCATGGCCGCCTGCCTGCTGTTCAGCCGGGGCATGATCGGCGTGTTCATCCAGCACGAATCCGACTCGCTGGTCTACGGCGCCCGCTTCCTGCGCATACTGTGCCTGGGCGGCCCCTTCTCCGCCTGCGCCTACGGCATCATTTCCTTCTTCCAGGCCGTGGGCGAGAGCCGCAAGTCCTTCGTGCTGGCAGTTCTGCGCAAGGGCGTGCTGGACATCCCGCTGATGTTCCTGCTGCTGCGGCGCATTCCCGTCTACGGCATCGTCTGGGCCACGCCCATCGCCGACGTGCTGTGCTGCGTCGCGGCCGTCGCGCTGTTCACCGCCTTCATCCGGCAGCTCTCCCCGCAGGCCGGCATGGGGCACGCCCTGCCCCGGAGGGCGTGAAGGGGAAGCGGCTCACTCCTGAAAACATAAATACGCAAAAGATTCTTCGCTGCGCTCAGAATGACGATGACCGAACAAGTCATTCTGAGCGCAGCGAAGAATCTTATTGTTGTCGATTATCTTCAGATGAACGGCTCCTTCGCCGCGCGGTGCAGGCGGATCTCGTCGATCACCGCGCCGCCGCGGTGGGTCGCCAGGTATGCGGCAAGCTCGGCCACCTCCTCCGGCTGGATCATGCCCTCTGGGGACAGGTCCGGGCGGGCGATGGCGATCATATCGGTGTACACGCCGCCGGGGGAGATCATATGCACGCGGATGCCCTCCCCGTAGACCTCCTTGGCCAGCGCCTTGGTCATGCCCAGCAGGGCGTGCTTGGAGGCGGCGTAGGCGGCCTGGCGGGCGTAGCCATCGTGGGCCACCACCGAGCCGATGTTGATGATCGTCGGGCACTCGCTCTGCCGCAGCAGCTTCAGCGTGCGCCTGCACAGCACGAAGGGCACCCGGGCGTTCAGGTTCATGATGCGGTCGTAGTCCTCCTCGCTGGTCTCCTCAAAGGGGCGGTTCAGCGCCATGCCCGCATTGTTCACCAGCACGTCCAGGCCCTTGAAGTGGCCCTCGAGAATGCGCATGATGTCGTCAATGCCCCTGGGCTGGGTCAGGTCCACGGGCAGCACCAGCATGTCCAGCGGCCTGCCGGTCAGCGCCGCCGTGCGCACCAGCTTGTCAGCGCTCCGGCCCACCAGGGCCAGCTTCATGCCCTCCTCCGCCAGGCGCAGGGCGATGGCCCGCCCAATGCCGCTGCCCGCGCCGGTGATCAGCCCGCGCTTGCCGGTCAGGTCCAGTTTTTCCAGCATATTGGCCTCCTCTCCGCCGGTCAACGCAGTCCCGGCTTGTCCAAAAAGGGAAGTACCTCCAGGCCCAGCCCCGTCAGGAAGGCCAGCGCCCTGTCGTAGCCGTCCCTCCGTTCCAGCGCCTCCGGGCGGTGGGCGTCAAAGCCGATGATCGCCTTGCAGCCCTGCCTGGCCGCGATCTCCCAGAACCGCGGGCACGGATAGCCTAGCCGCCCGAGCCCCGCCTCCTGGGCATGGTACTGCACGCCCAGCAGGTTGTACTCCAGCGGTATGTCCAGCGCCTTCGCCGCCGCGCAGATGTCCTCTGCCGCCGCGGCGCACTCCGCGTCGAAGCGGGGATAGAGGTGGCAGTACAGGTCGGGATGGGCCACGTAGTCGAACAGCCCCGTGCGCATGCCCGCGATGGTGCGCTCGGCGTAGCGGCGCACGTGGGCGGGCTCGCCGCACCGGCCAAAGTAAAAACCGCCGCCGTCGGAGAAGGCGTCGTGGTCGGCGTCGTCCCGGGCGTCGTAGTGGTTGCCCAGGATCACATAGTCCAGCGAGCTGGCCTTCAGCTCCGAAAGCCACCCCATGTACCGGGGAAAGGCCTCGCACTCTAGGCCCACGGGGATTTTGATCCGATCCGCGTAGCGCTCTCCCAGCGCCCGCACGGTGTCCAGGTAGCCCTGCAGCTGGTCCAGCCGCATGCGCATGTCGCTGACATAGCCGCTCTCGTAGGGCCAGGGCGTGTGGTCCGAAAAGCCCAGCACGGCAAAGCCCGCGCCGATGGCCCTGCGCACATACTCCTCTTCCGTTCCCTCGGCGTGCAGGCAGCGCCAGGTATGGGTGTGGTAGTTAGCCAGCGGCCTATTGCCCGCGTCGGTCATGAAGCCTCGCCTCTTCTTTCTCTTTTCACCCCTTCATTATAGCGCGCAATCGCGCCCCTGTCGCGGCAGGGGCTGTTATTTTTTCATTTGAAGGCATGGGACCTGCGCGCCTTCAATCCTTTGGATTTGCGCCTGATTGGGAAGACGGGATGCTTTCCAGGACGGCAGCCTTCGCTGGCGCGCATGGGCGATCTTTTTGAGATCCTTCAAGGTTTATTTCAGGAAGCCCGGCTATCATGTCCTCGTCGAACGGGGAACCGTGCACACTCCCCCACAGACAAATCAACCATTACAGGCATACACCTGAAAGCGAACATAAGGAGGTTATCACCATGAAAAAGGTATTCGCAGTGCTTCTCACCATCGCGGTGCTGATGACGGCCGTCGCCGCCGTCGCGGAAGGCGGCATGCAGGGCGTCCAAATGGGCGGCCCGCGGCAGGGACAGATGCAGAATCGGGGCCAGGCGCCCCAGCAAAACCAGGCGCCCCAGCAGAGTCAGGCGCCCGGGAACGGCGCGCCGGCCAATGGGCAGCAGCCCGCACCCGAGGCGAACGGCAGCGAAACGCCCGAGAACAGCCAGCAGGACGGCGGCAGCGACGCCGGTCAGTCCAACGGAACCCCGGCGGACGGCCAGTCTCCCGACGCCCAGGCTTCCGACAACAGCGGCCGCTTTCCCGGCAACGGCCAGCGCCACAACGGCGGCCAGAACCGCATGGGCGGCCAGAGCCGCGGCAACGGCGGCCCCATGAACGGTCAGCGCCCCGGCGTCAACCCGCCCCAGGCGAACGGCCAGCAGTCCGGCAGCCAGTCCCCCGCTGACCGCCAGGCTCCCGAAAACAGTCAGACTCCCGCTGACAACCAGGTTCCCGAAAACAGCCAGGCACCTGACAACAACCAGGCGCCCGCCGGCATTCCCGGCATGATCGACTTCGACGCGATGGTCTCCGACGGCGTCATCTCCCAGGAGACCCGGGACAAGATCATGGCCTACATGGCCGAGCACCGCCCCCAGGGCAGCGCGCCGGACCTCACCAGTGGCGAGAACAATGGCGACGCGCCGACGATCCCCGAGGGCGAAGCGCCCGAAGGAACGCCGCAGCTGGCTGAGGGTGAAGCGCCCGAAGCCCATGGCGGCCTGCTGGCGGACCTGCTGAACGGCGGCGTCATCTCCCAGGAGGAGTACGACGCGCTCAGCGCGGCCCAGAGCGCCGCTGCCGAATGATCCCGGCAATTGGATCAACCGCCGGGAGGGCAAAGTCCTCCCGGCGCAATTGTTTGATATGTTAAGTTTCGCGGCTATGCACCCTTGCTTCAAGCTTATTTCAAGTTATGCAGCTAAAATGTAGCCATAAAGTATATAGTACCTGTGAACAGGGTGTTTTCTCGCCCCAGCCGCAGGCCCCGATTATCTAAGGAGGTCACAAACCATGAAAAAGCTGTTCGCGATACTGACGGCGCTGGCCCTGCTGGCCGCGTCCTGTGCCTGCTCCGCCGAGGCGGCAGACCTCTCGCAGGCTTCCGACAAGGCGGCCATCGAGGCGGCGCTGAACCTGGCGAACAACCCCGACCAGGAGTGGACCTACAGCGCCGAGTCCGACGCCTGGACGCTGTCCGTGGTGACAGCGGTGACGAAGCCTGTCATCGAGAGCGAGGAAGGCGTGTCCGTTTGCGTGCCCGGAGCCTACGTCACCGGCATCGACACCGACGGCGACGGGGCCGCGGACGTGACGGCGGAGTCCGCCGCCGGCGCGGTGAAGGGCGGCCTTGTCATCGACTACGAGACCGAGGTCACCAGCACCCACGGCCAGGTCTACACCGCCGCCACGGCCCCGGTGATCCTGAACACAGGCGCTGCGGGCTACGGCAATTCCACCAGCACCGCCGCCGCGGCGACCTACGCCGCCGAGGGCTACGTAAACGTCTCCTGCGGCAACCGCGGCAAGCAGGACAGCACCACCGATGAAAACGGCAACACCGTCTACACCGGCGACGCGCCTGCCTGCCTGGCGGACCAGAAGGCGGCAGCCCGCTATGTGAAGTACAACATCCTGCTGGGCAACCTTCCCGGCAGCGTGGACTACTGGGTGTCCACCGGCGGCAGCGGCGGCGGGGCCCACGCGGTGATGTTCGCGGCGACCTCCAACAACCCGGACTTCTACGACTACCAGATCGAGGTCGGCGCGGTGGGTGTATACAGGAATGCCGATGGCTCCTACTGCACCACTGTCACCATCGACGGCGAGGAGGTCGAGCTGTCCGACGGCGCCTGGGGATGCGTGGGCTACAGCCCGATCACCTCGCTGTATGAGGCCGACATGGCCATGGCCTTCGAGTACACCCTGGACGCCGACTACAGCTTCAACACCGATTTCCAGAAGGCGCTGGCGGCCTGCCTTTCCCGGGAGTACATGGACTACGTGAACGCCCAGGGCTGGACGGCAAACGAGTCGGACTTTGAGGTGGATCTGGACGGCGACGGCGAATGGAACACCGGGGTCGTTCCCCTGACCATCGAATACGACGAAGCCACTGACACCTATTCCGGCAGCTACGTGGACCTGTACCTGGCGAACTTCATCGCCAACCTCCAGGACTATGTGGACAACCTGGCTTACGCCGAGGGCTGGACCTGGTTCGACGAAGATGGCAACGCCCTCTCCGACGAGGACTTTGCCGCCATGACCGCCGCCGACAAGGCGCAGGCCTTCATCGAGGGCCGCTATGACAAGGGCAGTTCCGGCCGGGGCGGCCACGGCATGGGGCCCAGCGGCATGAACGGCATGGCTGATTTCGGCGGCAATCGTGGCGGCTTCCCGGGCGGGAACGGCAAAATGCCGGGTTTCGGGGGCTTCCCTGGCAACGATGGCGAGATGCCGGACTTCGGCAACGGGATGCCTGGTGGCATGGACGGCGACGGTCAGCGCGGCTTCGACAACGCCGACATCGCTGAAAACAGTTCCGGCGACGAGCTGGACGTGGGCACCCCCGACGCCGGCACGACCCAGGCCGCGGGCAGCGCCACCGATTCCAGAAACTACGCCTCCTACGACGACATGCTGGCCGCCTATGAGGCCGACATCGCCGAGCTCGAGGCGGGCGACGCCTATGGCAACAACCCGGTGGACCTGTACAACCCGCTGAACTACATCGGCGCGGAGGGCACCGAGGATCCCGCCTGGATGGTGATGCTTTGCGGCGCGGCGGAGGGCGACATCTCCATGCTGAACTCCCTGAACCTGGCCATCGCCGCCAGCATGGGCGGCATCGACGCCACCGCCGAGTGGCAGTGGGACGGCGGTCATGTGCCCAGCGAGATCTTTGGCGCGTCCCTGGCCCTGCGGGTGGACGAAATGTACGGTCAATACGCGGAGAACCCCGCCCTGAACGGCGAGGAGATCGCCAAATCCGACGCGGATTTGCAAACCGGGAACGGCGCGGCGGAGTCCCCCTCCGGCACGGACCTGACCGGCTGGGTCTGCGTAGACGATGACGGCAACCTCTCCTTTTCCCTCGAGGCCCTCGCGGCCTACCGCACCGCCGCCGCCAGCAAGGCGAGTCCCGGCTTCGACGTGATCGACTACGGCCAGGAGGACTACGTGTTCGGCGACAGCGACACCGATGCCCGCCACTGGAGCACATGGGTGCTCAAGGCGCTGGAGGACAACCGGGAGACGCTGGAAGCACTGTTCAACCAGTGAGCGGAAAGCCAAAGGCATAAATGATTGTCGGCGTGTTCCATTAGAATCTGCCGACCCGGAAAGCATTCCGTTTTCCTAATCATGTACAATTCCAGGAAAAGCGGGCTTGTCAGATCCGACAGGCCCGCTTGCTTTACCCTTATCCTTTGCCAATCTGTTGCGACGCTTGACTGTGCCGCATGATCGAGCATCAGTCTGCCAGGCCGTTTACCGCCACGATGCGCAGCGTCGGTTCGCCCACCTGCTCCACGCCATCGAAGGCGATGTCGCGCAGCCAGAGTTCACCGCTGCCCAGACAGATGCCCTGATCGTTGCTCATCATGCCGACGCAGTTCTCCGCCGCCATCGCTTCCATGTCGGATTCAGCGACGGTCTTGTCCGCCATGAACGCCACGAAGGCGTCCGCATCCTTGATTTCGACATCCGGGACCATGATGATCGGATAGTCGATCAGCTGCGCGATCGCGTCCCAGTCCTCGTTCAGATACAGCTGGCGCGCCCACGCGGCAAAGGCCTCGACCCCCGCCGCATCCAGCGTCGTCACACCGCTGTAATTGCCCTGAACGGCGGGAACCAGTGTAACGGTGCGCTGCGTTTCATCGAGCGCCGCGACGTGGTAGCTGGTGGAGCCGCCCTCGGTGCTGGCCTCGGTCATCTCGCCGTCGGAGAAGGTTACGGTCAACGCATCGCCATCCAGAGCCATCGTCCCGGTATAGCGGCAGGTGATGGCGTCGCTGTCGCCCAGCGGGCCCTCCATCAAAAAGCCATCCTGCGCATTTTCAAACGCCTGTGTGAACAGGTCGCCGCCAAAATTCTGGCTCCAGACGCCGGACAGCGCGTCCTTCGACGTCAGCGTGACGGTCAGCGGATTGCCCCAGGGTTCGATGCCCGCGTACAGCGCGCCGTCAGCGGGGTCTTCGGCCAGCGCGGCCGCGCAAAAAACGAACAGGAGTGCCATCAGAAAAGCGATTGTCTTTTTCATCGTTCATATCCTTCTTTCTTTTTTCATCGATAAGTCTTTCTGCCGGGAAAGCGCGTTGCGTTGTCTCCATAAGGCGGGTTTTGCCTTGCGTGCATCCGTAAGGCCCATACATTCCGCCTCGCCAATGCCTTACTTCAAATACTTGTTCAGCACATATCCGTGCATGCCGTTATAATAGTATTCCGCAAACTTCTTGTTGTATTTGTACGCCTCGACATACTCGCCCACGGGGATCCGGACGACCGTGGACGCCTTGGTGCTCGGGCTGGACCTCAGCGACACCCAGTTTTTGCAGTTGGCGATGCGCATCGTACCCAGGTAATTGTCGTAATCGGTGTTCTGCTCCAGGGAATCGCCATAGACAAAGCGCTGGTAGTCGCGGGAGCAGCCGTCGGAGAGGTACTTCTTCAGGATATATCCATGGAGGCCGTAATAGTAGCACTCGACGAACCGTTTGTTATAGGAGTAGGCCTCAACGCTCTCTCCGCAGGGGACCCTGGTCACCGTGTCGGCACCCGTGCTGGGTTTTTCGCGCAGAGTGACCCACTTATCGCAGTTGACGACGGTCATGGTTCCCAGGTAAGCGCCCTTTGCGAAGGCAGTGCCGGTGAGCATCAAAACGGCGATCATAAGCAGTGCAACAAACTTTTTCATGGTCGAGCCTCCTGCCATTTCGCTTTCATTGAGTTGCGATCGGTTTTTCTTGTTTACGGGCACAGTATAGCACACGATTGGTCACAGAACCGTCACAGCCCTTGGCCTCGAAACCGCGCGTGTTGACAATGACGCCAGCGAAAAGTATAATGTTATCAAACAATTAACACAGAGGGATCAGCGTATGAAAACCATCCGATGGGCCTGCATTAGCGCGTTGTTTCTGGTGGTGATGCTCTGCGTCTGCGCGAATGCCGAGCCGCGCACCTGCCCGTATGACATCCACCTGAGCATTACATACAACCTGCTTTCCGAGCCGGAGCGCGCCCTGTTTGACGACATGTACGATATGATCCACGCGGGTTATTTCAGCGTCAGCGTGCCGTCCGGCGTATCCTACGACCGCGCGAAGTGGATGATCGACTTTCTGTACAACGAGGCCCCCGAGCTTTGCGCCCTTGACCTTTGGAACAGCTCGGTCATCGGCAGCGGCGACGACATGGAGATCGCGCTGAAATACCAAATGCCCATAGAGGTCCAGGACGCCTTCATACAAGAGGTTGAAAGGGAAGCCCGGAATTTCGCCAACATGAGCGAGGGGCAGGGCATCCGCGCGATCTACGAGGCCCTGATCCGCCGTTTCGACTATGGAACGGTCGATGGCGAAGATACGCAGCAGGCCTATTTCGCGCTGAAAAACAACAGGGCCATCTGCAACGGCTACGCGCAGACGGCGGCGATGCTCGCCCATTTTGCGGGCTACAGCTGCAGCTATGTCACGGGGTACGTCGAGGACAACGGCCGTTTTGACGCCGCCCATGCCTGGAATGTCGCCCTGGATAACGGCCGGTTCATCTGGTTCGACGCCACCTGGGACGACGGCGGGAGCAGCTCCAAATCCAAATGGTACGGCCTGGACGGCGGCACGATGGCCGCCTCGCACCGCCCCATCCCCGAATATGGCAATATCTCGGCCCTGAGAAGCATCCTGCCCGACGGCGTTTCCGTCACCATGCATCTGGATGCGAACAACGCCGGCGGCTATGTTCGCGGCATTACCGACCAGAGCGGCACGACGGTCTCGAACGGCGACCTCGGGTCCGGCGAATTCTACTCCCCCGCCATGGTGCTTTGGAATGCCGGGAATACCGCCTTTGACGCCACCGTCTCATGCCGGTTCGAAGGCGCGTTAAAAGAATGGAACCCCTCCACCATCCAGCCCGACAGCAACGCCGCTTATCGCGTGAATGAAAGGAGCACCTGGACCGAGGATGGCTGGCACGCTGTCGCATGGTACGTCAATGGCATGCGCATCGGCGCGTTTACCTGGAGGGTAACGTGGTGAGCAGGGGGCCGCGTACATAAAGCTGCCCCTACGCCTCCGCACGAAAAATCCCGCCAGCCCCTTTCAGGGGTTTCTTCAGAGGTTGAGGCGGTGGCATGGCGGCGCTTCGCGCCGCGGCCTTCGGCCGAACCCATTGCTTCGCAAGGGTTCGACTGCCCCACCGCCTCCGCATGAAAAACCCCGCCAGCCCCTTTCAGGGGCAATGTCACTAAAATAGCGACAAGGTAAAAGGACTGATGAAGGAGCCGGCA
>JAUMVG010000089.1 GCA_030530315.1 Clostridia bacterium
GGCAACTTCGTTTTGGGCGGGCGGCGCAACGCCGCCCCTACAAGAACGCACACTCTGTTCCCAGGCAGACCGGAACGTGAGATCTGAACATCATTTATTATTGAATTTGGGGAGGAAGCGACCGTGTGGAAATTCATCGTCCGGCGCACAGCGCTGGCACTCGTCATCATATTCTTTGGCGCGTTTATCATCTATGGCGTGATGCGCTGCATGCCCACCAGCTTTGTGGAGAGCCTGGCCCGTCAGAGGGCCGCGGCATCCTCCACCACCGGCGGCAAGAGCTACCAGGAGTGGCTGACTGAGCTGAACGAGGCCTATCACATGAACGACGACATCGTGACCGGCTATTTCAACTGGCTCGGAGGCGTGCTCAAGGGCGACTTCGGCGTCAGCTGGAAGTACGGCATTCCCGTCGTCGAAAAGTTCGACCAGGTCATCTGGTATTCGGTGGTGTTGAATATCATCACGCTGATCTTGGAGGTGGTGATCTGCATACCACTGGGCATCCAGGCGGCGCGGCACCAGTACAGCGGCTTCGACTACGGCATCACCGTATTCGCAATGCTGTGCATTTCGCTGCCCACCTTCTTCCTGGCCACCGTGCTGAAGTATGTGTTCTCGGTGAAGCTGGCCTGGTTTGACCTGTACGGCATCGTGGGCCGCTATCACGAGCAGCTGTCCGCCTCCGGGAAGGTGTGGGACATGGTGCAGCACATGGTGCTGCCGGTCCTGACGCTGACGATGCTCAACGTCGGCGGCCTGACGCGCTACACCCGCACCAACATGCTGGAGGTGCTGAACGCGGACTATATCCGCACGGCGCGGGCCAAGGGCCTGTCCGAGCGCACGGTCATCAACCGCCACGCCTTCCGCAACACGCTGATCCCCCTGGTCAGCTATATGAGCTACCTGGTGCCCAGCCTGTTCTCCGGCTCGATGATCACCGAGACGCTGTATCAGATCCCCGGCATCGGCTATATTTCCTATGACGCCATGGTGGCGGGCGACTTGCCGTTCACGATGTTCTACGCCGTGTTCGGGCTGCTGCTGACGCAGATCAGCCTGATGCTGGCGGACATCATGTACGCCGTGGTCGACCCGCGCGTGCGCGTGAACTGACGCGGAAAGGAGGACGTTTATCGTGAGCGAAAACAAGGCCAACAACCTGAACAAAAACGAAGAACAGCTCGCTTTGGACGACGGCCGCCGCGTCAAGGTGCTGTCGCCGGGCATGATGGTCTTCAAGCGGTTCATCCGCAACAAGCTGGCCATCGCGGGCATCATCATACTGGCATTCATGTTCCTGTTCTCCTTCCTGGGCGGCCTGGTCTCTCCCTACCGCCAGGATCAGGTGTTCTACAAGACCGACAGCGCCAACAAGGAATACGCCAGCGCCGTGGTGAACACGGAGTACCGCTTCGTCACCAGGGACGGCTCCCAGCTGAGCACGCTGGTGCGCGCCAACTTCAGCCGCGTGATCAAGGACGCGGGGGAGGAGGGCGTCTCCTTCGAGGCCGACGGCGCCGCGTGGACCGTGCGCATGCTGGGCGACAGCTTCTATTCCATCGGCACCGCCCAGGAGTTGGGCACCGTGACGATGCTGGGCAAGATCGCCGACGTGAAGCCCAACCCCGGCATGGAGATCTCCGACGAGGTGAAGGCCGCCGCGCTGCAGGCGGTGCAGAGCGGCACGCTGGAGTTCGAGGTGGACGGCCAGACCTACCTGCTGACCAAGGGCAAGGCCAAGTCCTACACCCTGGGCACCGTGGCCGAGGCTGCCATCGCCAGCCTGCTGTCCTTCGACACCTATTCTAGCGACGACAAGGCGCTGGCTTCCGGCTATGAGTTCCGTCGCGGCGCGGAGCTGGCCATGAACACCGGCGAGAACGCCTTTGAGGCCGCGGGCGAGAGCTTCACCCTCGGGATCGAGGATGGCGGCGCGCTGATCTATCGCGCGGGCGAGGAGAGCCCGATGGCGACGGTCAGCAACGTGATCGTCAACTCCGTGACCAGCGGCGTGTTCCTGCCCATGGACTACAAGGCCGCCGTGGCCGAGGCCATCGCCGACCACCAGACCGCCTTTGAGTATGTGAACGCCGACGGTGAAACCGAGCGACACACCATTCGCATGCGCGGCAACAACTATATCATCTATACCGAGCAGCAGACCTACCTGATCGACATGTACGCCGCGCCGAGCATGGCCCATCCGCTGGGCACCGACGACCACGGCATGGACGTGCTGACCCGACTGATGTACGGCGGCCGCATCTCCCTGATGGTGGGCTTCGTGGTCATGCTGCTGGAGAACCTGATCGGCATCATCATCGGCGGCATCTCCGGCTACTTCGGCGGCTGGGTCGACACGCTGCTGATGCGCTTCGTCGATCTGTTCTACTCCATCCCGTACTATCCGATGATGATCATCGCCGGCGCGATCATGGACGCCTTCGAGGTGCCCCCATACACGCGCATCTTCCTGCTGATGGCCATCATGGGCATCATGGGCTGGACGGGCGTGGCCCGCGTGGTGCGCGGCCAGATCCTGTCCCTGCGCGAGCAGGACTTCATGGTGGCCACCGAGGCCACCGGCATCCGCATCAGCCGCAGGATATTCCGGCACCTGGTGCCGAACGTCATGCCGCTGCTGATCGTGCAGGCCACCATGGGCCTCGGCTCCATCATACTGACGGAGGCGACGCTGAGCTTCCTGGGCCTGGGCATCAAGTATCCGCTGGCCTCCTGGGGCTCCATCATCAATGCCGCCAGCAACATCTACGTCATGACCAACTTCTGGTACATCTGGATTCCCGCGGGCGTGCTGATCGTGCTGACGGTGCTGGGCTTCAACTTCGTCGGCGACGGCCTGCGCGACGCCTTCGATCCCAAGATGAAGCGCTGACGGGAGGGACAGGACTATGAGCAAAAAGAGCAAGGAAACCAGTTATATTTCCGCCCGGGAGTCCCGCCGGATCAGCAAAGAGAACATCAAGATCACCAAGAAGCTGGACAAGCGCCTCTCCCGCAAGCACGTGCCCGAGCACGAGTATCTGACCCAGATGCGCGACGAGGGCAACGTGGTGGAGTTTGACAACCTGCACACCTACTTCTTTACCGACGTGGGCACGGTCAAGGCCGTGGACGGCGTCACCTTCGAGGTGCCCGTGGGCAAGACCGTGGGCATCGTGGGCGAGTCCGGCTGCGGCAAGAGCGTCACCAGCCTCTCCCTGATGCAGCTGGTGCAGCGCCCCAACGGCCAGATCGTCGACGGCGCCATCCGCCTGAACCTGGGCGACAAGGCCTATGACGTGGCGAAGATGCCCATCGAGGCCATGCAGAAGGTGCGCGGCAACATCGTCTCCATGATCTTCCAGGAGCCGATGACCAGCCTGAACCCGGTGTTCCGCATCGGCTTCCAGCTGGACGAGGTCATCTCGCTGCACAACCCGCAGATGAGCAAGGAGGAGGTCAAGGCCCGCTCCATCGAGAGCATCAAGATGGTGGGCATCGCCGATGCCGAGGGCATCTACAACCGCTATCCCCACGAGCTCTCCGGCGGCATGCGTCAGCGCATCGTCATCGCCATGGCCCTGGCCTGCAACCCGCGGCTGATCATCGCGGACGAGCCGACCACCGCCCTGGACGTGACCATCCAGGCCCAGATCCTGGAGCTGCTGCGCAACCTGAAGAACGAGATCAACGCCTCCATCATGCTGATCACCCACGACCTGGGCGTCATCGCCGAGATGGCGGACTACGTGGTGGTCATGTACGCGGGGCGCGTGGTGGAAAAGGGCCTGGCGAAGGAGGTCTTCCTCGACCCCAGGCACCCCTACACCATCGGCCTGATGGAGTCCAAGCCCGTCATCAACAAGACGGTGGACCGGCTGTACTCCATCCCCGGCGCGGTGCCGAACCCGGTGAACATGCCCGACTACTGCTACTTCCGCGACCGCTGCGAAAAGTGCGTGGCGCGGTGCCAGGGCAAGTATCCGCCGGAGATCCACGTGTCCGACACCCATATCGTCAGCTGCTGGCGGTATTTTGAGGAAGGAGGCGCAAGGTAAACATGAGTTCCACCTATGAAAATGTGGTGGAGGTGCGCAACCTCTGCAAATACTTTCCCATTCGCGCAGGCCTGTTCGGCCGCATCGTGGGCCAGGTGCACGCGGTGGAGAACGTCAGCTTCAGCATCAAGCGGGGCACCACGATGGGCCTGGTGGGCGAGTCCGGCTGCGGCAAGACCACCATCGGCAAGACGCTGCTGAACCTGACGCCCAAGACCTCCGGCGAGGTGGTCTTCAACGGCGACACCCACCTGGACCAGCTGCGGGGCAAGACGCTGCGGGAGTTCCGGCCGAAGATGCAGATCATCTTCCAGGATCCCTATTCCAGCCTGTCTCCCCGTCTGCCCGTGGGCGAGATCATCGGCGAGGCCGTGCGCGAGCATCACCTGGTGCCCGACCACGAGTACGACGCCTACGTCTCCCGCATCATGAAGGCCTGCGGCCTGCACGACTACCAGAAGGACCGCTATCCCCATGAGTTCTCCGGCGGCCAGCGCCAGCGCATCTGCATCGCCCGCGCCATCGCCCTGAACCCGGATTTCATCGTCTGCGACGAGCCGGTCTCGGCGCTGGACGTGTCCATCCAGGCACAGATCATCAACCTGCTGGAGGACCTGCAGAAGGAGTTCAACCTGACCTACCTGTTCATCAGCCACGACCTGTCGGTGGTGCAGCACATTTCCGACACCGTGGGCGTGATGTACCTGGGCAACATGGTGGAGTATGCCAGCAAGGAGGAGATCTTCGCCAAGCCGCTGCACCCCTACACCCAGGCGCTGTTCTCCGCCATCCCGATCCCGGACCCCACGGTGAAGATGAACCGCATCATCCTGGAGGGCAGCATTCCCTCCCCGGCCAACCCGCCGTCGGGCTGCAAGTTCCACACCCGCTGCCGCGAGTGCCGCGAGGTGTGCAAGCAGAAGGCCCCCAAGACCATGGACATGGGCAACGGCCATCGGGTGGCCTGCCACATCTACGACCCTGAGAGCGGCTATGGCAAGGCGTAAGAACTCCGGCAAGGAAAACCTTCCCGCCGGCGACGACGGAAGGACCATCGTCAGCATGAACGTGGAGGGCATGCCCTGGTATGTGCCCGGGGAAACGGGTGACAGGCAACAGGGAACGGAGAACAGGGAACAGGGGACCGGGGGAGACGGGCGGAGGTTTGAGCTCACCCGGGAGGAGACCCGCTTCTTCACCTGGGGCGCGCTGAAGGCCGCCCTGCTGGTGGTGGGCGCGATGTGCCTCGGAATCGTGCTGTTCGTGCTGTTCTGCCAGTTCGTCTGGTTCCGGTGAGGAAGCGATCACTTTATCAATGATGATCGATGTGTTTCCCTTGAAGACCCGATGTCCGGGCAAACCTTCGTTTTTCAGATCCCGTACAATTCCAGGAAGGGCCCCTGCCGTTTTCGGCCGGGACCCTTCATTGCGCAAGCGCGAGGGTTCGCATCAACGAGAGTCGGCGAAGATCCCCTGCAAAGCCCCTTTCGGCGTTGACAAACCCCGCTTCCTGTGATACGATTTTGACAATGACAGCGCCGTGATCCGGCGCGGACGAAAGGACTGGCTGATATGAGGATTGCAATCGGAAACGATCACGTGGGCGTTGAACTGAAACAGCATCTCGTGAAGTACCTCGAGGCCCAGGGCCATGAGGTGGTCAACTTTGGCACGGACGAGACTGCCAGCAACCACTATCCCATCTACGCGGAAAAGGTGGCTAGGGCCGTGCTCTCCGGCGAGTTTGACAAGGGCATCCTGATCTGCGGCACCGGCCTGGGCATCTCCATCGCCGCCAACAAGATCAAGGGCATCCGCTGCGCGGTGTGCTCCGAGCCGGTGAGCGCCGAGCTGTCCCGCCAGCACAACAACGCCAACATCGTGGCCATGGGCGCCAGGATGATCGGCCCCGTGATGGCGGAGGCCATCGTGGACAAGTTCCTGAACACCGAGTTCCTCGGCGGACGCCACCAGCTGCGGGTGGATATGATGACCAAGCTGGAAAATGGCGGAACCCTGGAGTGATCGGATCCATGAGGGCATGACAAAACGCGCGGGATCCCCGGCCGACGACAATCGGGCGGAGGTCCCGCGCGGAGTTTTGGAGGGAGGCGCGAAGATGTACTGCCAGAAATGCAGGCTTCTGTTTGAAGGGAATTCGTGCCCAAGCTGCGGCAAAGACTGGCATGCGCGGTCGCCGGAGGCGTCCGATCCCTGCTTTCTCATCGAGCGGGGCGAACCCTGGAGCAGCATGCTTGCCGACGTGCTGAAGCAGCACGGCATTCCCGCGATCGTCAGCGGACGCATGGGGGCAGGGCTGGCGACGCGCGTGGGCTCGTTGCTCGAGAGCAGCAGGTTCTATGTGCGCTATGACGACTATGAGCGCGCCAACGCCATCGTGGATGAGCTCTTCGGGGACGACGCGCCGAGGTGACGGCTACTGCCCGCGGCGGGCCTGCGGGGTGTAATCCCTTCGCAGTATCGCGTACAGGTCCACGTCCACGTATCTGCCCTTGTTGAATAGGCGCTGCCGGAGAGTGCCCTCCTTCTGCATGCCGCACTTGCGCATCACCGCGCCGGAGGCGGGGTTGGTGGTCTCGTGCTGGGCCTCGATGCGGTTCAGGTTCATGGTGCCGAAGCCGTGGGCGATCACCGCCTGGAGGGCCTCCGTCATGAGCCCCTGGTTCCAGTAGTCCCGGGACAGGGAATAGCCCACCTCGGCGGCGGAGTTGTCGGCCTGCATCCACATGAAGCCGATGGTGCCGATGATCTCGCCGGTCTGCCTGTATTCGATGCCCCAGCTGGCGGGCTCGTGGTTGCGGTAGCGGCGCAGCATGTAGCGCAGGTAGGCGCGGCTGTCGCTGATGGAGCGATGCGCCTCCCACAGCACGTGGCGGGCCACCTCGGTGTCCCGGCTGTAGTGGTAGATGTCCGGGGCGTCGTGCATGGTCAGCTTCCGCAGGCACAGGCGCGGCGTGTTCAGGTCGGGCATATAGAGATAGCTGTCGGCGTAAATCATGGGGGCGCCTCCCGGCTCAGCCGTTGATGATCTGGTTGGCCATCATCGCGGCGCAGATCGTCTTTCCGTCGGTGACCTCGCCGCTCATGATCCGCTGCACCAGCTCCGACAGGGGCATGCGGACCACGTTCAAAAACTCGTCCTCGTCGGGATGGCATTCCCCGGCGGACAGATCCCGGGCCAGATACAGGGAGATCCGCTCGTCGGTGAAGCCCGGCGTGGTGAGCAGATCGGTCAGGTGCGTCCAGCTGGCGGCGACGAGGCCGGTTTCCTCCTCCAGCTCCCGTCGGGCGGCCTCCAGCCGGTCCTCGCCGGCGTAGTCCAGCTTGCCCGCGGGGATCTCCAGCAGCACTTTTTCGACGGGGGAGCGGAACTGCCGGACCAGCCACACGCTGCCGTCGGCGTCCACCGGCAGCACGGCGGAGGCGCCGATGTGGCGGGCTACCTCCCGCGGAGCGGTCTTGCCGTTGGGCAGGCGGTTGGTCAGGTGGTCGATATGAAGGATCAGGCCGTCGAACACGCGCTTGCTGTCGACGGTGGTTTCGGTGATGGCGGCGATGCTGTCCTGGTTCATGAGGGTCCCTCCATGTATAAAAGCTGACGTATTATTCGACCGAATCGCTGTAAATTCCTGCCGGCGGCGCGGAAAAATATGCGCCTTTCGACCGGGAGAAAAATGTGCGGGCCCTTAGCTTGTTTTTTTTGCGGTTCTATAGTATAATGAATATGACCCTACCTGAATATTTAAAGGAGAGGATTGACATGATAAAAGTGATTCTGGGCGACAAGGGCAGTGGAAAGACCAAGCGCCTGATCGACCTGACCAACGACGCGCTCAAGAGCGAGCACGGCAATATTATCTTCATTGATGACGACAAGCGCTATATGTACGACCTGCGGCACGAGATTCGCTTCGTGGACGCCAGTGAATACGCCGCGGCCTACAAGTGCGGCGCGCACGAGTTCCTCGCCTTCCTCAGCGGCATGCTGTCCGCGGACTTCGACCTGTCCCTGATCGCGGTGGACGCCTTCAAGAAGCTGGTCAAGACGCCCCTGGACGCCATCGAGATGGAGGAGTTCTTCGAGAAGCTGGAGCGGCTCTCCCAGGCGCACCATTGCAGCTTCGTGCTCTCCATCAGCGCGGCTGAGGACGAGGTGCCGGAATTCATCCGGAAGTACACGGCTTGAGTACGAGAAGGCGCAGGCGGCGCGGCCCGTCTCCGCGGCTGATCGGCCTTATATTGGCCGCGGTGCTGTCCGTGGCGCTGCTGGTCCTGCTGTGGCGCGGCGTCCTGGGCCTGCTGAACGGCACGCGCGGCTCCTCGGAGCCGGACCCCATGTTTGCCGAGGAGGCCGCCAGGGAGACCCGTCCCCCGGAGCTGGATGAGAACGGCATGCCCATCGATCCGAACGAGGATTCCTCCCTCAACTGGACCTATGAAACGCAGACCCCGGTGGACATGACTGCCGAGGAGCTCTCCCGGGAGGAGGCCGCCTCGCATTAGTCCCGACCCCAGGCGCATAAGGATATCACACCCCCGCTTCGCATAGGATTCCTCTGAAGCGGGGGATTTATATGCGGAAAATCGGAATCGAGGGCGGACGGAGGGTCGCGCTGGCGTCTCTGGCCGCCGTCGCCGGCACCGGCTTTGCCTCCGGGCGGGAGCTGACGGCGTTCTTCGCCCAGTTGGGGCGCTGCGCCTGGCTGTCCGCCGTCGTCGCGTCCGCGTTCTTCGGACTTGCGACAGGACTATTGTGCCAGTGGGCCCGCCGCTGCAGGGCTGCGAGCCCGGATGAGGCGGCCCGGGAGCTGGGCCCCGCGGCGCGGCGCGCCGTATTGGCGCTGCATCGCCTGCTGCTGGCCCTGGCGGCCGCGGCGATGCTGGCGGGAGCCGCGCGCATGGGGGCGCTGGCGCTGCCCATGCGGCTCGGGTGGCTCTGGGGCATACTGGCAGCGCTCCTGGCGGCGCTGCTGGTCAACCTGGGGAAGCTGCGGGCCCTGCCCTGGCTTGGCGCGCTGGCCTTCGCTGCGGGCGTCATCTGGTATACGGCGCTGGCCCTCGACCCGAGCCCGACGCGGATCTTCCTGCCGGGGGAGACGGTGCTGGCGCTGGAGGACTCCGTGCCGGCGGCAGTCGCGCTGGGGCTGCTCTACGGGGCGATGAACGCCTGCGTGGCGGCGCCCGCGGCGCTCCGCTTTTCCAGGGGCGCGAGTCGTCCCCTGCGGGCAGGCGCATTGTCCGGCGGGATGCTCTTTGCCGTGCTGGCCGCGGCCCTGGCGGCGCTGAAGCGGGGCGGCAGGACGCTGCTGGCCCAGGCGATGCCGGAGGTGCTCCTGGCCGCCCGATGGGGACTCGCGGGCTTCTGGCTGTGCGCCGGGTTCGCCTTCTTTTGCGCCTGCTGCACGCTGTCCGCGGCCCTGGCGGGACTGCTGCCGTCTTCGCGGCCAAGAGGGATGTTAAATGTTATAAACAGACCCTGAAAGATGTTGACTCAAGGCAAATAATTGGATATAATACATCTTGTGTCAATACGCTCACTAGCCCCGGGCAATGACATGTTTGCGAAGGTACTGACCACACCTGGCGCAAGAGCATTGATCTGCAAGATTGGCGGAGCAGCCGCTTTATGGCGGTTCCGCGGGCCGGCGGTCTGCGCCGGCGATCGAAATTGGAGGGAGTTTACTCGTGAGTACTTATATGGCGAATCCCCAGAACGTCGAGCGTAAGTGGTACGTCATCGACGCAGAGGGCATGGTATTCGGCCGCCTGGCTTCCCAGGTCGCTTCCATGCTGCGCGGCAAGCACAAGCCCACCTTCACGCCTCACTGTGATTGTGGCGACTATATCATCGTTGTCAACGCCGATAAGCTGGTGTTGACCGGCAAGAAGCTGGACAACAAGGTTTATCGCTATCATACCGGTTATCCGGGCGGACTGAAGGAGATCCCCTATCGCAAGCTGATGGCCAAGAAGAGCGAGTTCGCGTTCCGTGAGGCCGTTCGCCGCATGCTGCCCAAGGGCCCCCTGGGCTACGCGATGGCCAAGAAGCTGTTCGTGTACGCCGGTCCGGAGCACAACCACCAGGCCCAGAAGCCCGAAGAGCTGAAGCTGTAATAGGGAGGAGGACGAAATCATGAGTAATGTTTGTTTCCATGCTGTCGGCAGAAGGAAAAAGGCGATCGCCCGCGTTCGTCTGATCCCCGGTGAGGGCAACATCACCGTCAACAAGCGCAACCTGGACGAGTACTTTGGCTATGAGACCCTGAAGACCGTGGTCCGTCAGCCGCTGGTGCTCACCGAGACCCTCGGCAAGTTTGACGTCGTCGTCAACTGCAAGGGCGGCGGCTTTACCGGCCAGGCCGGTGCCATCCGTCATGGCATCGCCCGCGCGCTGGTCAAGGCTGACGCTGATCTGAAGCCCGCCATCAAGAAGGCCGGCTATCTGACCCGCGACCCGCGCATGAAGGAGCGCAAGAAGTACGGCCTGAAGGCCGCCCGTCGCGCGCCCCAGTTCTC
>JAUMVG010000090.1 GCA_030530315.1 Clostridia bacterium
CGTGGCTGCTTTGTCTTCCTTTTTCTCGCTCACCCCAACTTTTATTATAGAGCCCTTTTTCTCGCTCACCCCAACTTTTATTATAGAGCCTGTTATCCTTCTTCCCCGTATTCCTCAGGATTACACGGGTGGGCTCGCGGCATGGGAGGTCAAAGTATGTGGATTACTTAATCGGTTGTTGCGCGGAACCACTCTAACTATCCGACTCAAGACTATCGTGTTCACCGTGTAATCATAAGTTGATGGTATATCTGAATTGCTTCCCCCATCGTTCATCCAATAATGGATTGTGCCACAGCGCTTTCGACAGGTCTTTTCGATCATCTCGGCAAGTCTTTCTTTCATTGTTCACTTATCCGATCATGACCTTCTCTTCAGGATACTTCGACAGGCCTCTGGCCTTTCCTTGCCTGCGGGCCACGGCGACGGCGATGGTCAGCGGGCCGACACGACCCAGAAACATCATCGGCAGCAGCACAGCGCGGCTGACGGGGTGGAGGTTTGGTGTGCCGATAGCGGAAACGCCCACGGTGCCCATGGCGCTGGAGCACTCGAAAAGAATGTCCGCCAGGGAAAAGCGCCCGTTCTCAAGGATCGAGAGGGAGAGCGTGCCCAGTGTCAGCATCGTCAGAAACAGCGCCACCACCGCCAGCGCCCTTCGCACGGTATCGGCCGAAATCCGGCGGCGGGCGGCGTTGACCCCGTCATCGCCCCTCACAACGCTGTATATCAAAAGCGCCACCACCGCCACGGTGGTGGTTTTCATGCCGCCGCCCGTGGAAGCCGGAGATGCGCCGATCATCATCAACAGGCTGCTGAACAGCTTGGAGCCGTCCATGAGGGACGAGAGATCGAAGGAATTGAAGCCTGCCGTGCGCATGGTGACGGACTGGAAGAAGGCATTGAGGATATCCATCCTGCCGCGTTCCGCAAGCGCATAGAAGGCCATGCCCGCCTGCAGCAGCGCCAGCGTGAATGTGAGCACGATGCGGGTGTGCAGCGACAGATTCTTCAGGCCCTGTCGGCTGCTCAGTACCTCCAGTATGACGGAAAAGCCCAGCCCGCCCAGGACGATCAGCGTCGCCACAGTGAGCAGCACCAGCGGATCATCGGCAAAGCCGGTCAGGCTGGCAAAGCGCCCGAACAGGTCAAAGCCAGCGTTGCAGAAGGCGCTGACCGCGTGGAATACGGCGAACCACAACCCACGCCGGGGGCCGTACAACGGAACAAACCGAATGGCGAGCAGCGCCGCTCCCACCGCTTCGATGCCCAGCGCCAGCAGGAGGTAACGCCGCGCCAGGGTGCCGAGGTTGGATAGGGTCGCACCGTTCATGGATTCCCGGATCAGAAGTCTGTTTTTGATGGAGATTCGCCGTCCCAGCATCATCATGACCCTGGTTGCGAACACCATGAAGCCCAGGCCGCCGACCTGGATCAGCACCAGCAGCACGGCCTGTCCGAACAGGGAGAAAGTCGTGCCAGTATCCACCGCCACAAGGCCCGTCACGCACACGGCGGAGGTCGCCGTGAACAGGCTGTCGAACAGGCCGATGCTGTGGCCATTCCTTGCTGAGAAGGGCAGCGCCAGCAGCAGCGTCCCCAGCAGTATGATGCCCAGGAAACCAAACACCAGCCATTCCTCAGGTCGGGGCTCGCGCCTCAGTCCTTCCGGCTTATGTGGCACATTCACGGCGCGTCCTCTGGCTTGCCATCCTGCCGCAGCATGCGATAGCCTATGCCGATGTGGGTCTGTATGTAGGGCTGTTCGCCGCCGGTTTGCAGCTTCTTGCGCAGCGTCGCCATGAACACCCTGAGTGATCCCACGTCCGAGGCAGTATAGCTGCCCCAGATTTCCTTGAGGATGTAGTTGTGGGTCAACACCTTGCCTGTGTTCCTCGCCAGCAGGCACAGCAACCGATACTCGATGGGCGTCAGATGGATCTCCTGATCCGCGATGTACGCACAGCCCGCGGCATAGTCGATGCGAAGACCGCCGTTTTCATACACGGCGCTCTCACCGCCAGCAGATGTCTCCGCGTTCACCCGGCGTAGCGCCACCCGCAGCCGGGCCAGCAGCTCGTCCACGGAGAAGGGCTTGGTCAGGTAGTCGTCCGCGCCGGCGTCTAGCGCTTCCACCTTGTCCGCGTCCTCGCTGCGGGCGGAGATGACGATGATGGGCATTACCGTCCAGTCCCGCACCTTGCGGATGATGTCCACGCCCTCCATGTCAGGAAGACCCAGATCCAGCAACATCACCGCGGGCTGCTGGGTCGATGCCTCGATCAATGCCTCGGCACCGTTCCGGGCCAGATGGTAGCGGTAGCCCTGGGTGTCCAGCGTCACCGCCATCAGGCTGCGCACCGCCGCGTCGTCCTCCACCACAAGTATCAACGGTTTATTGTTCATAGCCTTCGACCTCCACGATTGGAAGGGTAAACCAAAATTTAGCGCCGTGGGGTTGGACATTTTCCACGCCGATCTCGCCCCCGTGGGCTTGCACGATGCTCTTGCACAGCGCCAGCCCCAGCCCGATGCCCCGGCGGCTGTCCGGGGATCGCTTCACGCCGGTGTAAAACATGTCGAACACCCGGTCCTCGTCGCCGGGCGGCACGCCCTGCCCGTCGTCCTCCACCCGGATCAGCGCCATGTCGCCTTCCCGCCGGACGCCGACGATGATCCTCGCGCCCTCCGGCGTGTACTTCACCGCGTTGTTCAGGAGGTTCACCAGCACCTGTACAATCAGCCCCGCGTCCATTCGCGCCAGCAGCATCTCCTCCGGCAGGTCCGTCACAATCTGCTTATGGGCGGCATCAGGGTCGATGTGCCGCAGGGCTTCCTCCACGGTGTCCGCTACCAGCTCCGTCTGCGGGTTCAGCTTCATGGTGCCGTTTTCGGTGCGGGTGATGGTCAGCAGGTTCTCCACCAGGCCGTTCAGCCAGATGGCGTCGTCATAGATGGAGGTGTACAGCCGCTTCAGGCTTTCATCGCTCAGCTGTCCCTGGTCCTCTACCAAGATGGCGGCATTGCCGGAGATGCTGGTCAAAGGTGTGCGCAGGTCGTGGGAGATGGAGCGCAGCAGGTTGGCCCGCAGCGATTCCTGGCGAGCGTTTTCCTCCATGCGCTGCTTCTCGCGGGTCATGTGGTCCTTCTCCACCGCCAGGGCGCACTCGTCCAGTATGGAGATCATCAGGTTTTTTCGGTATTCGTCGATGGGAGGACTGTTGTCCGCCCGTATGCCGATGACGGCCCAGACGCGGCCTTCGCTGCGCACGGCCATGTACAGGCATCTGGCCTCCGGAAACATTCGGGTCGTGCGGCCCGCGTGCTTGGCGTTCTCGCGCACCCACCGGGCGACATGACGTTCACCGGCCAGATCGATGCCCTCGAAGCCGCCATCCTGCTCGATGGCGCAGAGCGCAGGCGCGTCGAGATCCGAATCGTAGCACAGCACGCTGTGCTCCAGCAGCCGGCTCAGCTGCCGCTGCACGACCTCCAGGATCGCTTGCCTGTCCTCCGCCTTTTGCAGCAGCTGGCTGGTGGACAGCAGCACCTCCGTCTGGTAAGCCTTGTTGGCCGTCTGGATGGACTGGGCCTTGATACGACTGGTCAGCGAGCTGGAGAGCAGCGCCGCAGTGAACATCACCGCGAAGGTGGCGAGGTAATCCGGGCTGGAGCGCAGCGAGTAGAATGGCTCGGTGAAGAAAAAGTTGAAAACCAGAACGGAGAGGAGCGAGGACAGAAGGCTGTAGAGGTAGCCCGTGGTCGTAAGCGCCACGCCCATCACACCCAGGATATAGATCAACACCACGTTGGTGATGGCCAGACCGATGGTGGAGAATAAAAAGCCCATGCCAGTGCAGGCGGCAAGGATCAGCGCCGTCTTGGCCAAATCTCCGAAGGAGAAGCGCTCTCTTCCCAGGAGCCTCTTGAGCCGCGAGGGATTCGCGTCCGCGGTCAGGCGGTTTGGGATGATGATGATTTCAAGGTGAGGGGCCAGCTCGTTGAGCCGCGCCATCAGCGTGTCCCGGGTGCGCCGCCCAGGGCTCTTGCCCAGCACGATCTTGGTAATGCCGCTGACCCGGGCATATTCCGCGATGGCCGTGGCGGGGTCGTTTCCATAGATGGTCGTCAGCATGGCGCCATGCTTCTCTGCCAGACTCAGGTGATCATGTACCGCATGGGTCTGCGCCTCGTCGCGCATCTCCACATCCTCCACGTAGACGGCAATCAGCTCCGCATCAATGGCAGTTGAGAGCGCCGCTGCGCGGCGAATGACATCAGCGTTGGTGGGGGAGGCGGAGACGCACACCAATATCCGCTCCTGTTCTGACACGCGCCCACCTCCCATTGGTTGTTTTCCGTGTATTATACCACATATCACATAAAAGGGAAGATAAAATAATTCTCAGCGCATTAAGACGGCATAAAGACAGAAAGCGCTTTATATCGTCTTAATACGGCAGCGGGAATGTTTAATGGCACATTCATGGCCTGACTGTTACAATGATTCCCATACAAACGACGGGAGGCTGTCCCATGAAAAATGTACTGTTAATAGGTCTTGGCCGGTTCGGACGCCACATGGCCCAGAAGCTGCACGACCTGAACCACCAGGTGCTGGCCATCGACAAGGACGAACGCCGGGTGCAGGATGCCATGGCCTATGTCACCAACGCCGAAATTGGCGACGCCGCCGATCCTGCGCTGATCGACGCGCTGGGCGTGGAGGAATTCGACCTGTGCGTTGTTACCATGGGCCACGACCTTCAGGCATCGTTGGAGATCACGTCGCTCTTAAAGAAGCGTGGCGCGCCCTTCGTGCTGGCCCGCATCGCCCGGGATGCCCACGCCCAGTTCCTGTTGGCCTGCGGCGCGGACGAGGTGATCTATCCGGAAAAGCAGATGGCAACCTGGGCAGCTGTGCGCTACAGCGGAAATCACATCTTTGACTACATCCGCCTTTCGCCGGAATACGCGATCTACGAAACGGAGATCCCCGATGCCTGGATCGGGCACACAGTCGTTGACCTGGCCGTGCGGCAGAAATATCGCCTGAACATCCTCGCCATACGTAAGAACGGCCAGGTGGTACCCATGCCTGGCCCTGCCCACGAGTTCAGCCGTGACGAGCGCATCATCCTGCTGGGCGGTGAAAAGGACGTGCAGAAGTTCCTGCGCTTCTGACGGGAGGCAATGGAATGCGTGATGTAGGTTTGGCCATAGCAGTGATATTTGCGCTGCTCTATGGAGGAAGATTGATGGGTGCATTGGATCATTGGTTGCAATCTGAGTGTATCAAGAACGAAAATGATGAACCAATGCAGGAAAACGATCAGGTAAATTAATTTCCACATTTACATGCAGTTCAACTATCATTACAGCGTATAAATCCGCAAGCTGAATAACAGCCACACTCGGCATGCGTGCCGGGAGCGTGGTTGCGTGTTTTACTTAGTGCGATATCCGTCCTGTTCCAAAGTCGCAAGCAGTTGTTGATTCTGCGGGCCAGCTAAAACTCCGTGACGATCCAGCGTGTATTCCCCGATGATGTAGGCAAAGCTGGGAGCCGCCTTATAGCTTGGAAATGTGCCTATGCTATCCCCTATGGCGTGGGCCAGGGCCTTGCAGGCGCTGCCCTCTACGTCGAAGTGTACCTCCATCTGCTCCGGCAGCGCTGTAGCCTCTGGATCAGGCTCGGCGTCGATAATGACTTCCTGGACGGTTTCCACCGGTTCCAGTTGGAATTCCTCGTATTGCGGTTCGGCGGCCTCCTGCGCCTTCTCTGCGGCTATCTGTGCTCGTGTCCTGCGCTGCCGGGGTTCAGGCCAGACTTCCGGTAGAATTCCCGGCGCGAAGAAGATTTTGAAGGTGATGGCTCCGCTGAGCGGTACGTCAAATTTGAAGTCCTGGAATTCCAGTTCCTTGATGGCGTCAGGGATCTCGATGTTCTTGTATCGCTTGATCTCCTTGCCTTCCTCGTAGAAGCGCACCGGTACCGCATCCCTCAGTTTTGCTGTCAGCTTTCCGCATTTCATGTTCCTTACCTCCGTATTTGTTATATGTGCCTTGCGGCTGAGTGAGTGTTACCACAGACCCCCGGAAAAGACAAGCTGTAAACCCGAGGAATCAACCATACAAGTGCGATGACAAACACAGCTTCATTATATCGCATTTCTCTCGAAGGACCCAGAGATGATGGGAAGCAAACCCCGCCGCTCAGGAGCGCGTAAAATTCTCCCTTGGATATTCCGGCAGGAGATGGTATAATAAACGTATTCACCGCTCACGACTGCTTCGCCGACCGACCTTCACAAAGGGGGAAAACGTCGCATGTGTGTAAGCTCTGTTTTCCCGGTCATCGACCTGCCGGGTACGGGCCGCAACATCCAGCGGCTCCGCGAGAAGGCGGGCGTGACCGTGCGGGAGCTTCAAGCCTATTTCGGGTTTGAATACCCCCAGGCCATTTACAAATGGCAGCACGGCGAGTGCCTGCCCAGCATCGACAATCTGCTGGCGCTGGCCCGGGTGCTGGAAGTGCCCATGGAAGACCTCCTGGTCTACGACGACCGGGAGGTCTCGTATTTTTGGCAGGCTCTCGAGGGATTTGCCGCTGCCTGACACAAAGGGTGTTCGTCGCGCTCCTGTAGGACCCGCCAAACCGGAAGACGCTTTGCTTCTCCGGCCGTGCACGCCCCCCAGAAAACGCGCCCGGCACGCTGTGTGCCGGGCGTATTGCCGCGAATATCTTCCATGACGAGCGGGTGTCCGCGATGACTCGCGAACGCTTGTCCGAAATGACGTCCGGAAAGGCGTGGTCTCCACATTGACCCGTGGAGGGGCTGCCGTCGAACCGACGGTTTTTCTGTTGCTCTTGTCGGACTGTTCTTGAAGGCTTGAAAGATGAAAGATGCAGTCATGGAAACCGCTGCGGCAACTGTGCCGGGGCCGCCTGCCGACCATCGCGAATACCATTCATGACAAGCGCGTGTCGCGGAATGTCCGCGAGCGGCTCAGTGCGTCGGATTGAATGGAAAAATGAAGGGATGCAGTCATGAAAACCGCTGCGACGGCCGGCAGGGCTGCGGCAAGCCGTCCTCTCGGGCGATCTGCCGTGCCCCTCAGCACGCAACCAGTATAGCGCCGTCGGGCCTGTTTGTCATTAAACCAGTGGTTTATTGCGCGTTTTGCTATTTGGGGGTATACTCATGCCAATCCCAAGGAAGCGCCGGTTGAACCGTCCGAGGTGACAGGAGCTGGCGAAGCGAACGGGAAGGATGGACGATGGGTTGGGGTGCGCCCAAGGAAGCGCCCGCCGCCTTTGCGCGGCGGCGGGTCAGCGCCGGGAGCCCTTGCGCGGCCTGAAAGGATAGGGAAACGCGGACCCATCGGAAGCCTTGCCGGACGCAACGCCGCGAAGGCTCCTGCCGCCAAAGCGAAAGGAGGTGTTTGAGTATGAGCTATCGTGGAGTGAAAAGCACTGCCTTGCAGCAAGCGCTGCGCAGGCACTCAGGCCTTTATTCCCCCAACATGCCCAGGAGCTTTTACGGGGGCGTGAGGAAGCGGTCGCGCAAGATGGCGGAAAGGGAAGCAATCGTCGTCCGGGCATTCAGCAATCCTGCCGTTGAGCGAAATCCCAACGCGCTGATGGACCTGCCGAAGGATTCTCAGCGCAACTTCATGGGCGGCATATCCTATACGGTAAATCCGTTGGATGCGCTGAAGCTGATCAGCGCGAGTTCCATATTCGGCGAGCCCCAGTATTACCGCGACAGCGACAGCTGCCAGGCGACCGTGCTGGACGATCGATACAGCATTGTCCCGGCGTTCGCCCGCTACAGCCTGGAGGCGCTGGATCCCTATCAGGGGAAGAAGACCTCCCAGGTGATGGAGCAGGCCATTGACGCGGCGCTGGACTGCGACTTCGGCGCGGTGCTGGAATGGGCGCTGGAGCTTCGGGCGCGATACATGATGCGCCTGAATCCCCAGGTGATCATGGCACGGGCGGCCATGCATCCGGGCCGAATCGCCTACACCCGGACCCATCCCGGCCACTTTGCCGAGATCGAGGCGCAGGTGATGGCGCGCGGCGACGATGTCTCCAACCAGCTGCGCTACTGCCTGGCGATGAACAGCTCCAAGCGGGGAATTCCCGCCATACTGAAGCGGTCCTGGGCGAGGCGCATCGGCGAAATGGACGCCTACACCATGGCCAAGTACGGCAATGCCGGCGTCGGCCTGGTGGATGCGGTGCGCATCTGCCACGCAAAGGGACCCCTGGTGGATGTCCTGATGCGGGAAGGCAGGGTGCCCATGCCCGAGGGACAGGATACCTGGGAGCGGCTGCGGGCTTCCGGCAAGGGCTGGAAGGAGATCCTGGAGGAAATCCGCATGCCCCACATGGCGCTGCTGCGGAACCTGCGGGGGATCTTCTCAGAGGTGCAGGACGCCGAGGTGCGCTGGGCGGCGCTGGAGCAGCTGGAGCGCGGCGTAAAGCGGGGCAGGCAGTTCCCGTTCCGCTACCTGTCCGCCTGGAAGGCGGTGGACGAGACGCGGCAAGCCTGGGTCAACCAGGTCAAGCGCAGCCTTGAGTCGTGCATCGACCGAGCCTGTGAAAACCTGCCCGCGCTGCCGGGGCGCTGCGCGTTCCTGACGGACAATTCCGGCTCGGCCTGGGGCGCATGCACCTCCGAGTGGGGAACGATGCAGGTGGCGGAGATCGGCAACCTGAGCGCCGTCATCGGCGGAATGCGCGCGGACGAAGGCGTGGCCTTTCCCTTCGGGGACAGGCTGGTGTCGGTGCCCATCCACAAGGATGAAGGCGTGCTGAAGCAGCAGCGGCGTGTGACCGCCTCCGGCCGGACCTGCGGCCCGGCGACGGAAAACGGCATCTGGCTGTTCTTCCGCGACGCAATCCAGGAAAGGCAGCACTGGGACAGCATATTCATCTATTCGGATATGCAGGCGGGTCATGGGGGCCTGTTCGGCATCAACCCCGAGGACTATGCGGCCCTGGGCTGCAATATCCGCGGTCGATACATCGACGTGAACCGGCTGGTACAGCTGTACCGGGAGCAGGTGAACCCGAAGGTGAATGTGTACTGCATCCAGACCGCGGGCTACACCAACGCGCTGGTGCCGGAATACGGCTACCGCACCGCGATCCTGTTCGGCTGGACCGGCAGGGAGCTGGTGTTCGCCGACGCCGTGCGGCGCATCTGGGACGACCTGGAGGCCCGGGAAGGGCAGTGACTGGACACTTCACTGCCCGGCCTTTCGGGATCAGGCGCAACCGGCACTTCGCTGATGGAAAACACACGATCAACAACCATGAAAAGCCGCGATCGGGAGAATAATCCCGGGAGCGGCTTTTCATTCCAACATCGCATATGAAATTGTCGGGGAGGATTGTTTATCCCTTTCTCACAGCCTTATAGTCCAGCCATTTCAAGACACGTTGGATGTATGCGTCCCAGAAGTTCCAGTCGTGGATGCCTTCGCCTTCTTCATAGGTGACGTCTGCGCCAGCCTCAGACAGCGCTTTTGCGATGGAGCGGTTCGCCTCCAGAAGCACATCCTGAAGTCCGCAGGCGATGTAGAATGCCGGGAACTGACGGGAAGAATCGCTTCGGATGGCCTCGATAAGATAGCGGGGATTCCGGTCTGTGTTTCTCGTTTCTTCCAGATTGCCGAAGTTTCTGACCTCACCGATGGTGTTTCCCTGCGTTTCAACCCAATCGACAGGGTATTCGTAAATGTGCAGCGCTCCGGAAAGAATCGCCGCCTTGCCAAAGGTATCCCAGTATTTCAAGGCGTTTCTGCACGCGCCGAAGCCGCCCATGGACAGGCCTGCGAGGAAGGTGTCCTCTCGCTTGCGGGAGAGAGGGAACAGTTCCCTCGTCACATTCACGAGCTCTCGTCCGACGTATTCTCCGAAGTCTCCCAGGCAGCCATCCTTCACGAGGATGTCCATATAAAACGAGTTCTCTCCGGATGGCATTACAACCGCAAGGCCGCTTTCCTCCGCCCACAAGCGGATTCTGCTGTAGCTGAGCCAGCCGTTGCAGTTATCCGTAAGGCCATGAAGGAGATACAATGTTGGATAAGGCCCGTGAAATCTTTCAACGGGAAGAATTACGTTCATGGAAACGGCTCTTTTTAAGGCTTCAGATCTGAATTCCATCTGTATCAGCGCCATAGAACGATCCCTCCAATAACCAGCGCAGGCTAAACTCACAATGATTATAGCATTTGTCGGGCATATGCGCAACAAGAGCTATTACCCGACACTGCTCATCCTATTGGCACCATCCTGTTTTCATGCTTTCTCATTCTTCTATCCGCTTAAGCTTAGGGATGCGCAGTCTTTGGATCCACGTATCGGGAACGATACACCTGGGCATCCGTGCAACCGAAAAACGCACAGAAAGGTGTCACGCATTCAACGCACAGACGCAAAAAAGAGAGACACTCAAACGAATGTCTCTCAATGGGATCCGGCGACGACCTA
>JAUMVG010000016.1 GCA_030530315.1 Clostridia bacterium
AGCACGAACTCGCTTGTTCGTGCCCCTCGTTGCCCTATCTTAGTGACATTGCCCTCACGGGGGCGGCTCCTTTGTGTTTGGTCAATCCCGGGACTTGCCGGTCGCTTACGCGGCGATGCCGAGGGCGCCGACGACGAACATCAGCAGGCCGGAAGCGGCGGTCATGATCTCGTTGCCCAGCGCTTCCGTCTCTTCCTCGCTCAGGGCGGTGATGTCGATGGCGTTGGTGCCGTCGATCTCGGTCATGGCCGGGGTGGCATCGTTGGTGCTGGCGGTGAAGGTCAGCTCAAAGTCGGTGCCTTCCGCGGAGCCGCCGATGGTGATCCTGTCGCCGTTGGTGGCGAAGTGGACGGTAGCCTGGCCCATCAGGTCGAGGGTGAAGTCCACGTTCTCGCCCAGGGTCAGGTTCGCGTTAAAGACGTTCTGGCCGGTGGGGGTGCCATCCTGCACCAGCTCGCCCTTGGCGCTGATGGTCATGGCGCCGTCGGCATCGCCGAGGCTGGCCTCGATGGTGATGCCGGAGTTGCCGTCCTTCAGCTGGGTCAGGGCCTGGGCGATCTCAGCGCCGCTGACGCCCGCGATCTCGATGCCCTCAAGCTGGGGCGCGATCTGGGCCAGGGCCTCGTTGATCACGTTGTAGGGGATACGGATGGTATCGCCGTCCATCTCGATGCCGGCGCTCAGGGTTTCGATCACGCCATCGAGGTCGAGCTGGGGCAGCTCAATATTCTGCAGGTTGCCGACATCCATGGGAACGTCCATGTAGTAGACGTTGCTGATGCCATCGGGTGCGATCAGGACGTGGCCGTCCGGCGTCACATTGAGGGTGATGCCGTACAGCTTCTGGCCGTTGCCGTTGAAGTCGATCTGGACGACGGCAAAGTCATCGTTGCCGTTGACGCCCGCGGCGATCTCAAGGCCGGTCAGGTCGATGGTCTGGCCCGCGGCGCTCAGAACCGGGTCGGAAATCAGCAGGGTCTCAGCGGACGCGAAGGGCAGCGCGAACACCATCAAGGCGATCAGAAGCGCAATCAGTTTCTTCATAAGTCATTCTCCTCCTTGCCTTTGCATGCTCCTTGCTTATATATTAACACAATAAACTTTCCACGTCTACCATTTGCGCGGTTTTTCTTGAATTTCCTCGCCTTTTCGCAATTATCGACGCCTTCCGCGCGACCCGCGCGATTCCATACGGCATCCCCTTCAGGCGAAATTCCCCCGCGTCGCTTGCCTCTGCCGTTATTTTATGCTATCATCAAAGTATTAGCGACAGACAAGGCAGGTAAGGCATGATGCAGACATTCGGCAAACGGCTTGCCGCGGCGCGCAACGCCAAGGGACTCACCCAGGAGGAGCTGGCGCGGGCCCTCGACGTGGCACGCAACACCATTTCCAGCTGGGAGCGGGACCGCACGCTGCCCGACGTGGAGATGCTCCGTCGGATTTCCGCCGTGCTCAATTGCGACCTGATGGCCCCGGATTCCCCCGCCCAGGAGGAACCCGCCGTCGCGACGGACGCTGCCGGACCTGTTTCCGAACCGGAAGCCGCGCCGCAGCCGGAGGGCACGAGCGCTCCTGCGCCCGCATCCCGGCGGAAGAAGCTGGCGTGGATCATCGCCGCCGTGGCGGTGCTCTGCGCCTGCGCGGTCGCCGGCTGGCTCCACTTCCGCGCGCCCGCGTCCGACGGAGACCCCTTCTCCGTGGAATACTACCAGCAGGAGACCCCCAACGTGCCCGGGCAGGCCTGGTTCGTCTTCGACAACCAGTCGTGGATAGCCTCGGGCGAAAACATGAGCTTCCAGCACTGTCTGATCAAGATGGAGGAGCAGAACGGCGTCGCCTTTAACGTCACCCGCCTTGAAGTCAAGGTCCAGTCGGCCAAGAGCAACCGTGTCACCCGCGTCTTCAACATGGGGGTCAGCGACATGCAGGTCAACATGGTGGAGACGGACATCCCTCCCTACGGCACCTTCTCGATCGAGGGCGGCTTCCCCATGGGTGAATTCCGCCGCGTCGGCATCGCCGTATTCGGCAACGACGCCAACGGCACGCCCCTCGCCTTCTACAGCCTGATCGAATACTGATACTTCCTCCCCTCTTGACGAATTTGGCGCCTCATACTAATTTCCATCTAAAACATAGATAAAATCCACTGTCTGCCAGTGATGCTTTGAATGGCACTGGCAGGCAGATTTATAATCACGTCACACAGGCGATCAATCACCTTATCCAGAGAATGAAAGATTTCATTTCGGAAACCCCGTTTGCGAATCTCCTTCCAAATCTGTTCTATAGGGTTCATTTCTGGGGTATAAGGCGGAATAAAGATCAGTGTGATGCGTTTCGGAATCTTCAGTTCGTTTGCCTTGTGCCACACTGCTCCGTCACATAGCAGCAGGATTTGGTCATCTGGATACGCCTTGGCCAGTTCAGAGAGAAACACATTCATACAATCTGTATTGCAGTAGGGAAGCACCAGGAAGAAACTGTCTCCGTTCTTCGGTTCCACAGCCCCGTATACATAGCGGTATTCGCGGATGTGGTGGCATGGAACCGATGGCCGCTTCCCCTTCCCGCACCAGCAGTTCTTTGGCTTGTTGATGCGCCCGAAGCCCGCTTCATCCTGAAACATCAGCCTCACGTTTTGGCCGGGGTTTTGGGAAACTATTTTGGCGTATTGAGATTTATTTTTTTTGAGGAGTCCTGCTCCTCTTGACTTGCCGCCTTCGGATGCCTCGATCTTGGCATCACCTTTCGCCATCCGTTCCGCTCCATGACCCGGTATACATAATTCGTGCTCGTCTCTCTTCCCAGCTGTTCTTCCAGCTTCCTGCGCACCGTCTCCGCCGTCAGTACCTTTCCCGCTTCCGCTTCTTCTTCGCACTGCGCAAGCACCTTTGCTTCTTCTTCCTCGCTCATATTCCGACGGTGGCTTGTCTGTTTGATTCGGATATATTCCTCCAGACCTTGCTTCTTGTATATCTGGATCAGCGTCGTCACATATAGCTTGTTGAAGCCTGTCTTCTCTGCTATTTCTGCATTGTTCTTCCTCGCATACCGTAGTTCCAGCACTTCCAGCCGCTTGGCTACACGCTTATTTTTGTTCGCCTTGCTCGCCGTTTTGATTCTTTCGTACTCCGCTTCGCTGATCTTTAGCATTTCTCATCACCCATATACATTATTCCATATCTTGATTGATTTGTATATTGTTTAGATGGAAATTAGTATCAGGTGAAGGTCGCCGATGAGCACCAGGTCCATGGTCTCCCCCTGCTCCGCGGCGGGCTTGTCCACGTCCAGATCGTAGGACACCACCACCGTCTGCTGGGCATGGTGAAGCCCATAGCCCAACAGGCCCAGCGCCAGGATCAGCGACAGGCACAGCACGCCGCCGTACCAGCGCCTCGCCGGCCGCTTCCCGCAGAGGGCCCGAAGGACCAGCGTCAGGAGCATCAAAACGCACAGCATTCCCCCGAAATACACATAGAAGCCCAGCCACACGTTCCCCGCCGCCTGGAGCGCGAACTTCACCGGGCTGTCCGGCAGCAGCGCGCCCGCCACGGGCAGCAGGGAGAGCAGGACGAAGGGGATCAGCCAGTATTTCCGGATCCTGGCCGAGCGCGCCCAGCGCTCCACGCACCGTTCCACCAAAGAGATTGCCAGCGCGTTCTGCGCGATATAGATGGCAACCATGACGATCATTCGCATAAGTTTGTTTTCTCTCGCTTTCTATCACATCGCGGGCATCCCGGCCCGAACCGCTTCGGCGCCCATTGCCGTTCATTATAGCACCCCTTGTCCAACCAACTTCCAACCAGAGCGCGAATAATTCGCCGAATTGGCCCGCCGGTGGACAGAACAAACGCGAAAACCGGCGTAAAGCCCAAAATGAGGAAAAGCCCAAAACCATACGGTTCAGGGCTTTAATAAACGACATTGCACAATCCATTCACGAGGACAATAGAAGGGTCGTTCACGGGCGCCAATTATGGAGTCCCTGCGGCGTATTCTGAATCAGCCCCCAACGATCTCATCGCAGGATGTTGTTTATGGCAATCCTTTTCGGCCGGTCAGGGGCCCGTCAGCGGCCCGCATGGCCGGATGCGGTGTTCCTGTCCCGCTGCCTTCCGTAATGAACTATTCTGCGGTGCCGGCGCTTATACTTCTTTCTTCCCAGGGCCGCCCAGGCGCAATGGAACAGGCACGCGAGCAGGCATGAGAAAACGATGCCCAGCGTGAACGCAACGCCCTTGGAGAGGCCGGCATTTGTCCGATACAGGCAGATGATGATTTCGATTACGGTATAGTGGGTCAGGTAAAGCGGATAGGTGATATCCGAAAGAAACGAAAGGACTCCCCTTTCCACAGAGCGCGTGCCCGTGTCGCTTTGGCAGATCAGCAGGATGATAAAAATGAAGAGCGAAAGCAAAAGCGCCATGGGCAGCGTATACGCTTCCTTTTCGGTGACAGCGTGAAAAATGAACAAGAGCAGCGCTATCAGAAGGAAAAAGTATCCAATGATGGGTCTGGGGCGAACAAACACGGGCAGCACCTTTTCGATCAGTACGCCTCCCAGGAAGCACAGTATCATCAGCAGCCCTCTGAAATCCAGAAGAAGCGCAAAGATCACAAAGCATGCCAGCATCACACCGTCAGCCGCGTTCATGCGGAATTGGTGTTTCCTGGCAATAATCAAGGCCCCGTACCCATAGAAAACGTACATATTCCACTCAATAAACAACGTCCACAGGGGTCTGCCCGACCCAAAGGGTTGGTTCACCAACAGGGCGTGGACCAGTGGACTGTTATTCAAGAAGCCCACTTTCCCAATATTGGGGAGAACGGGAATCATGAACAGGTTGCGTATGAGAGTGGGCAAATTGAAATACGCATAATGGCTGTAAATCTCGGGAAACAGCCAGATCATCATGCCATCCGCAATGGCAATAAAAGCCAGGGCGGGAAGGAAAGAGGCGTATATCCTTTTGACGCGATTGATAAAGAAGGCCGCGTAAGAGTAATTCGGATGCTTATCTATCGAATATGCGGTCAAAAAACCCGATAAAACCAGGAAAATCAGCACGGCAATGCTCTGGATATAGGGAAAATAATCCTGGTTTTTCAAGGGCCCAAGCTGATAGAAAGAAAAGCTGTGTCCAAGCAAGACAAGCCCAGCCGCAGCGAAGCGGATAATATACAGAGCGCGCGATTGTGCCCTTGTCATGGTGTATGTCCGCATGTTGACCCTCTTCCTTATTCGTCACGCGCCTTTACTTCTTCGTAGAAAGCCTTTGTGGCGTTGTACATCTCGTTAAACTCTTTGTTCCCCTCGAACAGATACTTCGCGATCACGGTCATCAGCTCAAAATCCTCTTCCGAATCGATGTCCAGAATCGCCGTATCGTACATCTGATAGATGATGCTGCGGCCGTTCAATATCAGGTGCTGGTTCTCATCCCGCACAAAGCCTGACCGCAGCACATAAATGCTCGCGTTCATGTCATACACCTTGGGGGCCTGCTGCCGCGCCTCGATGGGGATATTGATGACCTTTTTCACAAAGCTGCCGTCTTCCTCGACCATGTTGAAATAGGGGTTCCGGCGGCTCGGGCAGCCCGTGATCGTCAAATCCGCGTCCGGGCAGGCGCGGTGGCAGTTCAGGGCGTTCAGCGAATCGTCGAGCTTGCGCATCGGGCTGGTAATATCCAGATCGATCATATAATCATAGAGATAGCCCTTTCTCTCCTCCATCACCTTCAGGCAATGCTTGTACACCTCAAACTTGCCGACCGTGCCGCCGCAAAGGTACTCCGGCCGCCTGATGATCTCAACGCCGCACCGGGCCTTTTCCACCAGCCCGATCAACTCCTCGCTGTCTGTGTTCAGGCAGATATCCACCTGAGCGTCAGCCGTGTGCGCTTTCAAATACATGGCGTTCGCCAGGGAGTAGTACACCAGCGGGATGCCCAGAAGGCTCTTCAGGTTCTTGTTCTTGAACCCCTTGCTGCCCGCGCGTCCGCATATCGTGATAAGCATGTTCTGTTTCATCTGTCCACTCCACCTTTCTGTAATAAGTGCCGGGGGCTGCAAAACAGCGCCCCATCCAAACGAGCGATCTGGTTCCTTCGATCATGTGACCGGAACGCTGCTCTCGTCTGTCCTCGGCCTCAGGTTTCCGCCTCCAGCGCAAGCCGCAATACCTTGTAGGCCAGGGACGGCGGGTTCGCGTTCGTCGCCTTGCCCTGGGCAAAATCAATGAACCTTTCCATCTCCTGGATATAGCGCTCATTGACCGGCTCCTCGCAATGAATCACCGTGCCATCCGGGCGGGTCACGGTTCCAGCGCCAAAGTCCGCCACGATGCTTCCATCCTCGCAGAAGCATTCACAGGTGCGCCTGTAGGTGCGCCCAAAGTAATCCAGGTGCACTTCGACCGCCTTGTCGGCATACCGCGCGATGAGCAGGCACAGGTCATCCGTATTGATTTCCAGCGGGCTGTAATGCCCGCGTATCATAAAGCAGTCCTCTGAGAAGCCAAACAGGTCAACCATGTAATCCACTTCGTGGATCAGGTCTATGGCCACGCCGCCGCCCAGCTCCTTGCGCGCGGAATAGACCTGCCGGTAATCCTGCTGCGGGCGCCAGTCCGGCAGATAGCTCGAGCAGAGAATGCGCACGGCAAACACATTGTTCATGCTCACTTCTTTTTTTAGCTGAGCATAGGTCTTGCAGAACCGCATCGGCGCGGCAACATACACATTGCTGTCGTCCATGCCGATCTGCTCCGGGGTCATCGAAGTATCCGCGAAGACGGGCTTTTCCACAAAGAAGAACTTCGCCTTCTCCCGGACCTTCTGAAATGCCTCCGCATGCAGTGTGGTTGGGTTCGTTATGAACGCGAGATCATAGCTTTCCTCATCCAACTCAGTAATCATGCGGTCCACCTGCGGAAATTCCTTGTTCCGCAGAGATCCATGCTGGCTGCGCAAAGCCGTTATGGACAGCGGGATCCCGCGTTTCTCGCAAATGTCTCGCAGGTTTTTGGAGTGCCTGTTCCCTATGGAACCCAATCCGATAAACAAGGCCTTCATCATCATTGTCCCTCAATTTCATCGATCCACTGTAGAACGGCTCCATCGTCCGCCAAGGTGTATTCAGGCTGCGCCTCGCCTTCCACCTGGCTGAGGAAAGCGCGGATCTCGTCCATATACGCGTTTTCAATGATGTTGGACGCATACCCGCTCTGGTGGGAAACGGCATCATAGGTCTTGATCGGGCGCTTTTCGCCGGTCACGGGATCATAGGCAAACAGCGTGTCCGGCTGTCCGGCCCAGAATATCTGCAGCTTTTCGCCGACCACTTCCAGGGAACGAATCGCCACGGGAGAGGCCACGTCGACCAGCAGCGATCCAATGTGCCCGGATTCATGCCTCACCCGAACCATCCTGGTGTCGTCGTAGTCGATGTTCAGCGAGGTCAACCGCCTCGAAACGGAGTTGACTTCGACGATCGGCCCGAAGGCCTTGATCAGCCACGGCAGCTCCAGCGCGAGGATCTCCCTGCACGCGTTCGTCTTGGCGCTGCCGATAAAATAGCTGTTGTAGCTTTCCCAGGGGTGCCAGTCGGGCAGATACTGGCCGATGTGGTAGGTATAGACGCATGTCCCACCATGCCTGCCGACCTCCGAGGTTATGTACTGCATCTCCTTCCGATAGAGCCACGTGGAGGAGGGAAACGCGATCAGCTTCTTGGCGCCGGCTATCGATATCAATTCGTCGTAGCCCTGATTGACCAGGTTCAGTTCGGAAAAGACATGTACCCCCGCTTCCAACAGCTTTTTCACTATTTCGTGGTGCGAAAGGGGCGACGTGCAGACAAACGCGACCTCGGGCTGGCAGGCCAGCGCCTCATCGATCGTGGCACAGCAGATCTGCGCCGAATCCTTTGCGTCCGCCAAGCGCTGCGGATTGCTGTCCACCGCTATGACGTCAATATCCAGTTGCCGCAAAAGCCTCATCCGCCTTCTCCCCATGGAGCCCATACCAACAATTAATGCTTTCATACCCTTTTTCCCTTCGTCGATCAGTCGATGATCGTCAATGTATTCCCGCGGCTCCCGCCGACCGTAAAACAGGCGTCCCGCTTTTCCAATCCGATGTGATCCCAATAAGGCGCGGCATCCACCCATCCCGTGAATGCGCCCTTTTCGTCATCCTTCATGCCAGACGCGAACGCTACCGAAGCTATTTCTCATCAAAATTGATGCGCTTCTCTTCAATCACCAGGGGCCGGTTCATCACCCTGGTATTGATGGCCATGACATATTCTCCCATGAAGCCGAGGAAGGCCAATTGGACTCCCCCCATGAAGAAGAACGCGATCATGGTCGGCGCGTATCCCGCAGTGAACTTGTCCCAGAACAGCAGCTTGCCGATCAGATAGCCCAGGCCGATGATAAAACTGATGAAGGCCGTGAGGAATCCAAAGACCGTGGCTATTCGCAGGCCCGCCTTTGTATAGCTGGTAAAGCTGAGCATTGCGGCGTCATAAAGCGTATACCAGTTGTTGTGCGTCTTCCCGGCCCGGCGCTTGGGCTGCTCATATTCAATCTCCTTGCGCTCCGGGCCCAGCTCCGCCACTATGCCCCGAATAAAGGGCGTAGGATCGTGCAGATCCCGCAGGGTGTTGATAAAGGACTTGTCATAGAGCCCGAACCCGGTGAACTGCTCGATCTGTTCGGTGGTGCTCATCTTTCTGATCAACTTATAGTAGCGCCCCCTCAGCCAGTACACAAAGGGGGATTCCTTGCTTCGCGTCTTTCGCCCAATGACGATCTTGTAGCCCTCTTCCCAGGCCGCAATGAACTTGGGCAGCAGTTCAACGGGGTCCTGGAAGTCAGAGCACATGGTGATCGTGCAGTCCCCGGTCGTCTGGAGCATGGCGTGATAAGGGCTGTTGAACTGCCCAAAGTTCTTCACGTTGAAGATCGCCTTTACGTTCTTGTCCTCTTTGCAGATCTCGGTGATGATCTCGCGGGTCCTGTCGCTGCTCTTGTTGTCTATGAACAGTATCTCGTAGTTGTAGGCAGGGCACTTGCTCTTGAGCTCATCCCGCACCGCTTCGTAAATCTGCCTGGCGTTTCCCTCTTCGTTATAACACGGAAGCACGACAGAAACCGTCTTTGTGGCCGCCATAATCGTTATCCTCCATCCATCTGTGTCCTTGTGCGCGCGCTCTTCTTTACTCCGAGTAAAGCTCAATAGACGCGGAACGAAGCACGGCTATCTCCACAGCATCGCCGTACCGCGTGCGGATCGTCTTCGCAATTTCGTCGGTATAGCCCGGAGCGATTATCAGGATGCAATCCACAGCGTGATCAAAGAAGTAGTCCGGGGAGACGACCGGGAGATGCGACGCAGGCGCAAACCGTCCCTGCTTAAAGGGGGCCGAATCGATGATATAGCTCACCTTGTCCGCCACATCCGTTGTTGAGATCGCCGTAAAGCCCTGGTGGCTGGCTCCCCACACGGCAACCTTTTTCCCGAGCCCGATGCGCTGATCCAGGAAAGCCTGCATCTGAGCGGACAGCAGGTCAAAGTTGTTTCGCAGCCCGGCGACATCCACCTTCCGGCGCTTTTGAACGATCATCGCATGGGTATCCCGATTCAGCCGGGTGCACTCCAACACGATGAATCCATTCTTGTTTACGAGGTAGCGCAGCGTTTCCTCCGAATAGTTCGCGATATGATCCCGAAGCAGTTCATAGAAGCTGGCATTTTCAAGGATATACTCCAGGCTTGGAACGGTGATCAGTCCGTAGCCATCGTCCGTAAGATTATTGTAGATGCACCGCAGCATGGCGTTGGGGTCAGGCTGGTGCTCCAAAAAGTTAAACGAAAGAAACGCGTCGTACGGCGCACCGCTCAACTCTGTCTCCGCGGTTTCCGTGAAGGCTTTCCAGACATTCAACCCCTTGGCGCGCGCCTTCTCGACGAGCGCCTCGCTGTGTTCGATGCCGAACCCCTGGACGGGAAACTCGCCGAGCACCTGCAGAAACTCACCCTGGCCGCATCCGATTTCTATGATTTTCTTGCCTTCCAGGCCGCAGGACTCTATAAAATGCTTGTACTGATCCCGCCGCAGCTGGGTCATCGTCGAGCTGAACCCGCCCGCACGAATGACGTCCCGATAGTAGTCCACGGGTTCGCAGTCAAACTGGACAAGGCCGCAGCCCGAGCACTGGCACAGCTGCAGATCGACCGGCCGGTCGTCGTCGACCTCCTCTTTTGTGAGGATATATTGCGCGCCTCTGGGCATTCCGGAGATCCGCATCAGGTGCGTGCGTTCATCCAATTCCTTCCCGCAAACAATACACTTATGCATGGTTTTCTTCCCCCATTTGTTCTACCAGGTGACGGATTCCCTCAGAAAAGGAGATCCTCGCCTTCCAGCCGAAGGTCTTTTCGACCTTCGTCATATCCGGCAATATGGACATCGCGCTGTCGGCGCCCTGCCGGAACGCGCCGAACTTCAGCTCGCTCGTGCTGTTCGTGATTCGATGAATCTCCTCCACGAATTCCCTCAAGGGACGGGTGTCATCGGTGGCAACGTTGAAAATGCCATTGTCATTCCCGGGGATCATGTCTCTCTTTTCAAAGAAGGTCATGAACAGGTCGGAGGTGTCCCGGACGTCCATGAAATTCCACATCTGCGTGCAATGGGACAATTCCATTTCCTGATTCCGCATCATTTTGCTGACCGCGGTATAGATCAAAGACCACGGATGATCGTCCACGCCGTAGACGCTGAAGATGCGGGCATGTATGAATCGCATTCCGCTCCCCTTGCACATTGCATGCGCCTGCTGGTAGAATTTCAGCTTGTTGCGCCCATACGCGACGAGCGGGTGGCACTCCAGGTCTTCCCTGAACATTTGCTTTTCCGCGCCATACTCGCTTCGAGAGCCCGCGTCGATAAAGCATTTGACGCCGTGGTCCAGCGCAAATTGAACGGCCGCCAGGGAGTCTTCCCGGCTCCGGCTGTGGATCTCTTCGCTGTTGATCTGTTCCCGGTTGACCCCGCCCCACGCAAAATGGAAAAAGCAGTCGCAATCCGCGGGAAACAAATCCGCACGCGCAGGCAGATCCGCCAGCGAGCAGCGGACCGGCGTGACATTCTCATGCTTCGGCAAAAGATCTGTGTTGACGCTCTCAGGACGAACCACCGCATAGATGTGGTAATTATCCGCGCACAGCCTTCGTATGAGATTTCGCCCCAAAAAGCCAGTGCCGCCTGTAACGATCACATTCTTCACCGGTTTTTCCCTCCATCCATCTCTTCTCTTTCCATTGCGATCAGGCCGCTGATGCCCTGCTCGAAAGTCACGCGAGGGCTCCACCCCGTCAGCCGCTGCAAACGGCTGATGTCCGGCCAGTTGTCCACCGGCCGCTCTGTGCTGTGCCTCGCGCCGTAGGCGCATTCCCCGCGTCCGCCCGCGAGCCTGTGTATCTCTTCGACGAAGTCCTTCAATCGCCGGGTATCCGTGCCGGCCACGTTTACAATGGTCACCGGGCTTTCCAGTTTGCACTCTGCCAGACGCACCGCCGCCTCCGCGGCATCCTCGACGTGAAGGAAATTCCACTTGTTCTTGCACTCGGACAGCGGTATGGTCTCTCCCTTCAGAAAGCAGCGGATGCAGCTGGGAACGAGCGTGTACGGGTGGTCGTTGGGGCCATAGACGCTGAAAAAGCGCATATGGACATACTCGATTCCCAGTCTGGGCATCAGCTCCGTGGCTTCCTGGCAGACCGCCACCTTCCCCTTCCCATATTCAAGGACCGGATGGCACGGCAGTTCCTCGGGCATGATTCTGTCAAACACGGCCCCATATTCCGCCTGGCTGCCAGAAAAGAGGAACCGCTTCGCCTTCAATTCCGCCGCGCCGTGCATGCAGCCGACGGCCAGCCTGACATTCTTCTTTTGAAGGTCAGGGTCTGCCCGTCCATTGGCGCCCGGGCCCTCCCACGCGAAATGGAAAAAAACGTCCGCGCTTCCGATATCGCCGACCCACTTTTTCGTATCCGCCAAATCACAGGTCACTTCGTGAAAATTCGGATGGGTCGGCAGCATCTTCCTCGCCGCGCTCTCCGGACGCACAAGCGCGTAAACCTGGCAGCCCCGATCCAACAGGACCCGGCTGACAGCAGAACCTATAAAACTGGTTGCCCCAGTGATAACCACCCGTCGCATAGACTGCTTATTTCCTTCCCCGGCAAGCTGCATGTTTCCAATTTGTCTTTGCTCCTCATGATAAAGGACGGCAATTCCATGCAAAATGCCGTTTAGAATACAATAGAAACTGATTTATCAATCCATCACAGGTCATAGAACGACTTGAGGTAGTGGGCGCCATCCATGGAAAAATAGCTCTCGATCCGATCCGCGATGGCCGCGCTCGTACCGGGCTTTTCATATGGGTTGACGGCCCGGGCGGCTTTCTCGCGGAAATCCGCGCTCAGCGCCCTTTCCATCGCCGCGGCGATCGAGTCGGCGTCATTGCCGCAGTGGATCACGCTCTCGCCAGCAATTCTCCCCTTTTGCCTGTTTCCGATATTCACCGTCGGCTTGTGAAAGCTGGGCACTTCCAAAATGCCGCTGGAGGAGTTGCCCAGGACAAACGCGCATTCGTGTATGGCCGACAGGTAACGCCGCATGCCGAGCGTCTTCACGAAGATCATGTTCTCATGCGCATCCGCATACTCGGAAAGCATCTGATTGATGATCATGCCGCCGGCATCCGCGTTGGCCTGGGTCGCCAGATAGTTCAGCGCGGGGAATCTGCCCATCGCGTCCAAAAGGGCCCTGCACTCCTTTTCGGCGCCTTCGCTGTCCACCGTGACCGGATGATAGGTCATCAGCACGAACGGCTTTTTCAGCGGTCGATTCAGGCTGTCCGACAGTTCCTGCAGGGACATCAGCGCGACGTTTGCCGCGTTTTCAACGCCCAGGGCTCCGACGTTATACACGCGCTCGGGATCCTCTCCCAGTTGGATCACGCGGCGTCGGTATTCCTCCGTGCTGGTAAAGTGCAATTGGCTGAGCTTTGTGATGCAGTGGCGATAGGCGTCGTCAGCGGCACCTTCGGTTTTCTCGCCGCCATGGATGTGCACGATGGGAATCCGCTCGTTGAACGCCGCGCAGCACACGGCCAACGTTTCAAAGCGGTCTCCCAGCACCACCAGGCAATCGGGCCTGCGCGCGGCAAAATGATCCGCAAATCCCAGGGTGGCAAGGGCCATCGACTTGCTGGTGGCGCACGCGCTGTCACCGCCCACCAGGATCGGAATTCGGGCGGCGATCTCAATCCCGTCCGCCTCGATCTGGTTCACGGTCATGCCATACTCGGGCGACAGATGCATGCCCGTAACGATCATATAGGGATGCATCCCCGGCCGCTCCTGCATCGCCCGCACGACCGGCACCAGCAGGCTGTACTCGGCGCGGGTCGCGGTCAGCACCGCGACATTCAGTTTCCTCTCAGAGCTCAGAGGCATCAATCTGTTCGTCCTTTCCGTAGTTGCGCGAGGCGGTGCGCCCGATGATTTCCGTCCAGCGCATCGGCGTAATCCCCGTGCCGGGGCGCTTTGTCGTGAGGTTCTCCTCGGTGAACTGCTCGCCGGCGCAGATCGGGCGGGCGGCTATGATGCTCTTGCGCGCGACCCGTCTGTTGCCATACTCATCGGGCGCGGGTTCCTTGACGCCGGACCCCAGCATCTTTTCCACCTTGCGAATGCGGCGAATCATGTCCGAGAACTGGCTGACCTCCAGGCTCGCCTTATGATCGGGGCCCGGCAGATTCCGGTCAAGAGTGAAGTGCTTTTCAATAATGGTCGCGCCCATCGCGGCGGCGGCAATGGAGGCCGTGATGCCCTTGGTATGATCGGAATACCCCACCGGGCAATTGAAATGCTGGCGCAGGGTCTCCATCGCCCGAAGGTTGACCGATTCGGGCTTTGCGGGGTACTCCGTCGTGCAGTGGAGCAGCGTCAGATCGTCGACCCCATTGTCCCTGAACACGCGGACCGCGTCTTCCACATCCTGCAGCGTGCACATTCCCGTGGAGAGGATCATCTTTCCACCGTATTCGGCGACCTTGCGCAGATAGGGGTAATTGGTGATCTCGCCGGAGGGCAGCTTCCAGCACGTCATGCCTATCTCGTGCAAGAAGTCGATGCTCTCCAGGTCAAACGGCGTAGACAGGAACTGAATGCCCTTCTTCTGGCAATAGTCGGACAGCCTCCTGAAATCGTCAAAGGAAAGCGCGATCCGCTTCAGCATTTCCAGCTGAGACGAGGCGTCCGTAACCCTCTTCTTCTGATAATCGGCCATGGGGGCGGTATTGGTCACCAGGTTTTCCGGTATGAACGTCTGGAACTTGATGACGTCCGCGCCGATCTCGCACGCCGCGTCTACAAGCTGACAAGCCATGTCAAAGCTGCCGTTGTGGTTTACTCCCGCTTCTGCGATCACAAGAATACTCATTGCAGTTTTTCACTCCCAAATTATTTAGTCTCGTAAGGAACACAAGGACAGCCGTATGCAACCACTCCCGCGGGAATATCGCGGGTCACGACGCTTCCCAGCCCAATGATCGTCTTTTCCCCAATGGACAGCCCCTGTTTGACGACGGCGCGCGCGCCAATGTGCGCCCCATATCCCACGCGAACCCCGCCGCACAGAACGGCGGCAGGCGCGACGTGTACAAAATCTTCAACCCGGCATTGGTGCTCCACGATGGCCCCGGTATTGATGATCGCGTTCGCCCCGATGACCGCCTGCGCGTTTACGGCGGCCTGCGGCCCGATGAACACCCCTTCTCCCACCTGAGCAGAGCGGCTCACAGACGCGGTGGGATCGATGATGCCGGGCAGCTCAAAGCCGATCACCTTCAGCATGGACGCTAGCCTGATGCGCGTCTCAGGATGGCCGATGCTTCCCAGGGTGACAAAGGCCTTGCGCCAGCCCTCGCGAAACAGCCGGGGAACATCCTGATCGCAGCCGACAATGGGCACGTCCAGCTCCGAGGGGGCCGACGACCCATCCTTGGCGACCAATCCAATGACAGCGTCCGGGCACATTCTCCTGAGGGACTCAATCACCACGCTGCAATGGCCCCCGTTGCCAAGCAGCAGAATGCGGTCAATCGTTGATCTGCAACACATGCTTCATATGCTCCATTTGATCGAACTGGCCCATGTCGAGGAATTCGTCCTTTTTGCACGGATAAATGCCGACGGTTCCGCCCTGCCGCATTTGCCGCGCCAGGCACGTCGGGAAATCGATCCGCTCCCCCTTCTCCATGGAGTCAACCAGCGATGAATCCACGATATAGCTTCCCGTATTGATCAGCATGGGCAGGACGGGCTTCTCCTCCAGGTAATCCAGCTGTCCGCTCTGGGTGGTGTGCACCACGCCATAGGGGATGGTCGTCTTCTGAGCGGAGCAAATCATCGTCGCCACATGCCCGTGCTCCCTGTGCTGTCGCACGACATCGGCGTAATTGATGTTGATGATCGTATCGCAGTTGGTGAATATGAACGTCCCCTGGACCAGGCCCTTCAGCAGGGACAATCCGCCGCCCGTTCCCAGCGGCACGTCTTCATCGATGAAGGTGAGCTCATAATCCCCCTTCGCCTCATTGAAATACGCCTTGATCATGTTCTTCATGTGGTTCACGATCATATAGAACCTGTGGCAGCCCTGCTGGCAGAAGAACTGGATGATCCGCTCTACGATGGGAACCTCCCCGATCGGGATCAGGGGCTTGGGCAATACCTTTGTATACGGGTACAGGCGCGTGCCCGCGCCGCCTGCCATGATCACGACCGGCACATCTATCTTCTCATCGGCGTGATCGTGGATATGATCCCCCGCGACCAGCATCGCCACGATGTGGTCGTCGTCGTCAACCTGGGGAATCACCGTCACGTGATACAAGTCCACAAGCTCATTGAAGGCCGCCTCAGAGGCTTCCTTGAGCGTCTTGGGCTTATAGTGGGCAAATTGGTTGACCGTCGCGTTCAAGTCGCCGCTCTTCAAAATCCATCGCCGGATATCTCCATCCGTCAGGGACGCGGTCAGCTTTCCATCCTTGACTACAAACAGCGTCTTTTTGGCATTGTTGTCCAGGGCGCTCATTGCGTCAAGCAGCTTCGTATCCTCGGAAACAAGATACTGGTCGAATGAATCAAGCACTCTCATAATTATTCCCTTCCTTTTTCCCTCGGGAGGCAATGATGCGTTCAAACGCGGGAATCGATCAGCGGCCGCCGAGGATCTGCTTGACCGCCTCGACGACGCGGACGACATCGTCTTTTGTCAGGTTTGTGCTGCAGGGCAGGTTGACCACCCGGTGATGATAATACACGGCCTTTTCGATCTGATAGCTGAGGCTGTTGACATAGGGCTTCTGCTGGTGGATCAATCCCCAAATGGGCCGCGTCTGGATCTTCATCCGGGACAGCTCAGCGATCATATCGTCGCGCCTATGCCGCTCGGGATCCTCGATATTCAGGGAATAGAACCAGTAATTCGTGCGAATGCCGCTCTCAAAGGGCAGGATCGAGACCCCCTCCACATCGCTCAGCAGTTCGCAGTACAGGCGGTAGTTCTCGCGCTTCGTCTGAATGAAGCCCTCCAGCTGCTCCAGCTGCGCGATTCCCAGGGCGGCCTGCAGATTGGTCATGCGATAGTTGTACCCTATCTCGTCGTGTATGAAGTTGAGCTCGTCGCTCTTCGCCTGCGTGGTGAGATGCTTCGCGTGCTCCGCGTCCTCCGGACGCTTCGCCACGATCATGCCGCCGCCGCCGGTGGTGATGATCTTATTCCCGTTGAAGGAGTAGACGCCAAAGTCCGCCATCGTTCCGGCGAAGCAGCCGGGATAGCAGGGCGCGTCGTCAAGGTACTTGGTTCCCAGGGCCTCCGTGGCGTCTTCAATGACCTTCATGTTATAGCGGGCGGCAATCTCCAGGATCCTGGGCATGTTGGCCATATTGCCAAAGACGTGAACCACGATCAGCGCCGGAATGCGCTGGCCGGTTTTTTTGTAGCGCAGCGCCTTCCCGTCAAAATCACATTCGTTTTCGCAGAACGCGGCCAGCTTGACGGGATCCATGCACAGCGTGTCGTCGCAGTCCATGAAGATCGGCGTCGCCTGCTGATAGCAAACCGGGTTCACCGCCGCAATAAACGTTAATGTGGGCACGATGACCGCGTCACCGGGCATCACGCCGCTCAATATCAGGGATATATGCAGGCCGGACGTGCCGCTTTGACACGAGACCGCGCGGTCCTTGTTGACGTACCTCGCCACGTTCTCCTCAAACTCGGAAACATAGCGCCCCGCGGTGGACACCCAGCCCGTTCGAACCGCCTCGGTGACATAATCCAGCTCCCTCCCGCTGAGGTTCGGGACGGAAAGCGGAATAAACTGATCAGACATACTGTAGCCTTCTTTCCTGAATGTGCAAATACCAAATCAGATATTGTAAATGTCCGTCTTGTAGCGATGCAGGTTATGCCTGAAAAACTCTATCGTCTCCGCCAGCCCCTGCTCGAACGTATACTGGGGCGCCCAGTCCGTGAGCGACCGGATCTTCTCGTTGCAGCCCAGCAGCCGATTGACCTCGCTCTTCTCCGGGCGCAGGCGCTCCTCGTCACAGACGATCTTCGCGTTGGGATTGATCTGCTTTATCAGTTCCTGCGCAAGCTGACCGATGGAGATTTCCTTCTGGGTCGCGATGTTCACTTCCTCGCCGATCGCCTTGTCGCAGAGGGCGAGCTTCAGGAACCCATTGGCGGTATCCTTGACATAGTTGAAATCCCGGGTGGGCGTCAGGGAGCCGAGCTTGATCTCTTCCTTCCCGCTGAGCAGTTGGGTGATGATCGTCGGGATCACCGCGCGCGCGCTCTGGCGGGGGCCGTAGGTATTGAAGGGCCGGACGATAGTCACCGGCGTCTGGAAGCTGCGATAGAATGATTCCGCCAGGCGATCCGCGCCAATTTTGGTGGCGGAATAGGGAGACTGTCCCTGATAGGGATGCTTTTCGTCGATCGGCACATACTGCGCGGTCCCGTAGACCTCGCTGGTCGACGTCACGAGGACCCGCTGGGTATCCAGCGTGCGGGCCGCCTGCAGAACATTCAGCGTGCCCTTGATATTCGTGTCCACATAGGAATCCGGAGAGTGATAGCTGAAGGGAATGGCGATCAGCGCCGCCAGGTGGAAAACCGTATCGACTCCCTTCATCGCTTCCTTTACGCCGTTGGGATCCCGGATGTCCCCGGTGAACACGTCGATCTGCGAAAGGATATCCTTGTCAAAGGTGTCCAGCCATCCCCAGCTGTTGAACGAATTGTAATAGGCAAACGCCCTTACGGAGTATCCCGATCTCACCAACAGCTCTGTCAAGGTGCTGCCAATAAACCCGTCAGCACCGGTAACCAATACTCGCTTCATATTGAGTCCCCCATTCAGATTGTCGCTTACAGCCTGTATATCGCGATGTCCTCGTTGGAATAAACGCATTCCAGGCCTCTTGTATATTCATCCCCGGTCTTGAACCGGGAGAGAACAATCGAATATGTCACCCCTGAATCCCGCATCTTCCCATAGGCATACCTGCTGTCCTTGGTAAAGAAGCGCACGATTTGATCGATGCGCACGTCGGCGATCGCCTTTGGGACAGAGGGTGACTTCATGCTCTCCACCCAGCACCGCCGCTCGGTAAACACGCCCGTCATCAAGGGGCTGGTCGTGTAGACCGTGGCGTTTGTGATCAGGATCGAATCCTCGTCGGTATTCTCCCGGATCCATCGATATCCCTCCGCTTCCAGCGGGGTGACTATCCCCGATTTATAGGATTCGCTGAAGTAGGAGGTCAATTGAACGCTTCCCGTCCGCATCGTTGCGACCGCGTCGCTGACGAGCGGCTGTACGTACAGGTACGCATTCAGCAGGCAGGCAATGATCAGCGGCGTGGCGACCGCCCATTTTACCCTCTCTGCCTTGCTGGCAGGCGCAGGCTCTTTCCCATCCTTCCACGGGTTGTACAGCGCCAGTATTATGCCAAACGGCAGCGCCCCCTGTATGAAGTAGCTCTGGGAATAGCCCTCCAGCGATATCAGAAGGGAAAGCGCCAATCCGGCAATGATCACCGCGATGCAGGCATAGAGTATGGCATTGTTGCCGCGCAGATGGCGGAACATGGCGATCACCGTGCACAGGCCCAGGAACGCCACGGCCATATGCGAATAGAACAGGTAATGCAGGATGATCTTCGCCAGCAGTACAAACCTCGAGACCGGCCGCAGGTTCGCGTATTCCTCGCCATACCATTGCTTTACGACTTGCGCGTAAGCCGCCGTGCCATTAAAGGACAGGTTCAAGCCGCCGCCGGCCGCTGCTTCGGAAGGCACGGACTCTGAAGCCGTCGCGACCTGCCACCCGCTGGTATCCATCATGAAGGCCAGATACACCGCTCCGCAGATGACCAGGGACGCAACGCCCAGGATGACGCTCTTTTTCCACGTCTTCCTGTCAAAGAGCCAGATGAAGCACAGGACGCCCTCAAATCCCAGCATCAACACCCCGATGGGCGCCTTTGCGCCCAGGCATATCCCAAGGAACAGGACGCAGAGCACAGATTCATTCCATCGGATCCTCTTCTCCCGCGCCATGCCGGTCAACAGCTGCAGCCCAAACCCACAGATGGCTATGGCATAGTCAAAGCCGAAGGGCGTGGTGAGGATGTGCGCCGTTAAGAAATTGCCCGTCTTTTCCACCGATCCCATCGAAAAAAACAGGAGAACCAACGCCAGCACGGTCTTCCACCGGCTTTGGGTCAGTGACTTAAACAGGCTGTAGTAGCCGAAGAACAGGAGCGTGGCGCTCTGCCCGCACGTATAGGCCAGGCCAAATACCGCCACCGGGATCCCCGTGGCCTTTTCAATGCTGGCAAACTGCATGCTGGAAAGGTAATGATAGCTCATGATGTGTCCCACGCCGCGCATCGACTCCGGCGGGAACCCCCTCGAGAGCGAAATGCCATTGCCTATCCAGTACAACGTATCAAAATAATACGCCTGCTCCGAGCCCAGATCGGGCAGCCGGTTCGGCAGGCCCTGGGCCAGGAAGGAAAGGACAAACATGCCGATCCACAGCCCAAAGACCAGCATCCATTCGCGGGATGAAACGCCCCGCATTTTGTCAAAGGATTGGCACGGCCCTTTCCCCCGAAGGGCGCTGCATACAACATAGAGCAGGGAAAGGCCCGCGAAGAGGTAATTCACCCTGGCAATCCAGACCATCCAGTTCTCCATGAAGAAGGAAAATGGTATGGCCGCGATATAGGCCAGAATGCTGACGCAGTACCCCGAGGCATAGCTAAATCCAAACATCTGGATTGGATTGCGGCATTTGATGCGGAGGATCCTCAGCAGCGCATATCCCGGCACCAGCATGCAGAAGACCTGATAGACGAACAGCTTCAGCATTGTCGCAACGCTCTGCTGGTTCAGGAGCGTCTCCGCGAGGAAGAACAGCATCAAAGCGCCCGTACAGGCCAATAGAAATCCCACTTTGCCTGAACGAGAACTTTTCATATTGCCTTCCTCTTCGTGGTGCTGCATTCTTTCCCTCGGCCTCGCAATTCTGTTCCTGACCGTCTCGCATATCGCCGCGACAGCGCTCACAATCAAAAGGCATCCGCTCGTTAGCGCGGCAAGCGCAGGGCGTCCAATGCTCGTCTCCTGCCACAGCCGCAAATTGGCGATTTTGGTGATCTCGCGGGCCGGCAGGAGCGCGAACATGCAGATCAGCAGAAACAGCTGCAGACCTTGAGGCTTATTGGCCTCTTTGGAGGCCGTGGCGGCGCAGAGCCCGAGGGGAATGACCATGAAGGTCAAAGCCGCCATCGTGTTGTTCCGGGCGATCCCGCAGGCCAGCAGGGACAGGCAAAGCGCCTTCCGCCATCCATGATTCAAAAAGGCGGCAACCGCCAACAACCCGCACAGGAGATACCCGATGATATCAAACTGCGGCAAGTATGCGCTGATGCCGGTGAGCATCTCGGCGAGATAGCTCAGCGTGCCTCCGAAGGAGACCCTCCCCGCGCCCATCGCTGTACCGCCGGCGGAAGCGATCGGATTAAACGATGCCGCCAGTACGGAAACCGCATTCCTTCCAAAGCACAGGGCCGCGGGCAGCACGGTCAGAATCACGCAGTATCCCAGATAACGGGCCAGCGCCGGCAGGCGTTCCCGCTTTGCCAGGACCAGCGCGAATACCGCGGCGGCCGGGAACAGCCCCGTGGCCGCCGCCAGGAAGACCGGCGCCAGCTCCCGCGTGACCCGCTTCTTCGATCTCATGCAGTAGAAGAACAGCAAACAGCATGAAGCCGCCAATAGGCTCATGCTGCCCGTAGCTATGGCCGCAAGGAACGGCCCGCTGACCACCAGCAGCGCGGTCAGCGCCCATCCTGCGCATTTTTTATGCTTCAGCGTGAAAAACGCGGCGACGCCCATCGAAACCAGGCCGAGCCCGGCAAACACCGACAGCGCGGCATTCCCCGACGGGTGGTTCATGATCGCCATAGGCGCATTCGCATCCGCAAACAGCTCGGCCGGCACCAGGCATCCAAGCAATTTCAACAAAGCCCACCCGAGCGGGCCGCATGAAATTCCCGCGGCGAATTGGCTCTTCCTGGCCGCGACCATCTGTTCAAAGAAGGCGATCCTTCCGCCGGTTTTCGCCGTGCCCAGCGCCGAGGGAAGGCCTGCCGGTCCAAAATAGGCTATCAGCGGGAGGGAAAACAACTGCAGCAGCGCATACAGCGCGATAAAGTATATTCCCGGGTTCAGGCTCCTCTTCTTTCCCCGGCGGTCGTCCGCCTTCAAATTCAAGGCAAAGACGCACAGGCTGAGCACAAGCATCCGGGGCACGACCAGCGCTGCCGCTTCCCAAATCAGCTGCGGCCACAGGTGGAAGAGGACAAAGCTGTATCTTCCGAGGCAAAACCCGACAAAGGCGACCGCGAGATAGGACAGGATCAGGCATGCCGCGCCCTTCCATTTTCCCAGACGGGCTCCATAGTAGCCGATGAGAAGGGCGAGCCCGCCCAATGCGATGATCGCGGCGATGCTGATGGATATTCCGTTGACATCCTCCTTCAGCGCTTCGCTCAGCGCGCTCCCCGCCACTGCGGCCTTCGTAATGCGCTGTTCGCTCAGCGTCAATTCGTCGTCAAGCATGCGCCACTCGCACAGCTCGGCTGGGATCGAATAGGAAGAACCCTTCGTGGCCGCCCAGTTCCATCTGTTCAGCTCGTTCTCCAGGTCTTCCCTGTCCATTTCCTCGTTGTCTGTGGCGGGAACGTCTCCGACGCCGGAGCTCTCGTTTGAAAAGCTGTGAACGACATTCGCGGCCTCCGCGACAAAAAAACCTCCGACCGCCACGCCATACAGCTCGCCCTCGAACCAGCAATTCAGGATCTGGCCGTCGGCGAAGCCATTCGTCAATCCGCCCGCGGTGAGGGCCTCAACGACGCCCGTGGCGTAGCAATTGATGATCTTCGCGGACTTTCCGGCGCTGTAGCAGGTAATGATGCCCGCCCGGTTGTCAGAATCGATCTCGCAGTTCTCCAGCCCGAGGTTTATCACCGTGCCGCCCAGCATTCCAAAAAAGCCCGCGTCGTCAACGCCCTCCATATGAAGGCCCTGGATCACATGGCCGCCGCCGTCATAGACACCGCTGAAATACGAGCCGCCGTAGGCAATGCCTATGGGTTCCCAGGCGACGTCCTCCAGGTTCAAGTCCGCCGTCTGCAAAAAATACACCCCGGGGAAGCCCGTCCCGCCGTTGACGGCCTCCCTGAGTTCGATCAGATCCTCCTGAGACTGAATCAAATAGGGTTCCTTCGCCGTGCCGGCGCCGGAAAAAAGCGCCTCCTCCTGGGCAAAAGCAGGAAAACCTGCGTACAGCAAGAGAAGGGACAACAGAAGAAGCGCGCATATTCTCTTCATTGCTTTTCCCTCTCTCTCTTGTGAATATAGAAGCCCAGAAAACCCGTGACGCAGGCCAGCATGAGCGCCACCAGGATCGCATATGAAACCGCGGCTCCCAGCAAGCCCCTGCTCCTCACCAGCAGAGCGCAGAGCGGAATGGAGATGATGGCGGAGGGCAGATAGGACAGTATGACGGACTTCTGCTCCCGGATGATCGTCAGGACCATGGCCTGGAAAGAGGTCATGGACAGCAGCCCGCTTCCGACCAGAAGGATCGCAAAGGGGATCCACTGTGATTTCAACGGATAATTAAAGGCGATGCTCAGCACCGGCAGCCCGATGACGACTCCGCCGACAACGCATACGACCGTGATGCCGACGATCACAAAGATAATGTACAGGACGCGCTTCTTAAAGGCCTTCAGGTTTCCCTCCCACCAGTCCGTCGTCAGCGAATTGGTCATCGGGCGGAAAACGAACTCCGCCAGGAGAGCGACGATAAAGATGGGCATGCTGATGAATCCATAGACCGCCTGGTCGCTGGATGTCAAAACGGCATCGATCGCGAACTTGGGAATGTTGACAATGAACATCAGCAGGAACGCGCCGGAAAAGAGCGGAAAGCAGTCCCGCGTCAGCGTCTTAACCGCCGGCGAGCGCATCATAACCGAGGATACGCGCACCTCTCCTCGGACGCAGTTCAGCAAATAGAGCATCGCGGCGGTGCCAACCACGACCGAGCCCAGCGTGCTCAGCACCAAATTCCGACTTGCAACAAAAATCGCGAGGAACGAAATGATAACCGCCAAAAGGCGAACGGTCATAACGCGTCCCGCGATATCCAGCTTCCCATTGCGATGCAGTTCGCCCAGGAAGACATCTTCAATGCAGTCGATCAGCTTCTGCGCGCACATGAGAAAGCACACCAGGGCCTTGTCCACCGTGTACTGGCCAAAGGCGTACTGAAAAACACAGTAGAGCACGGCCGCCACCATCATGGCCATGCATGTATACATGCGCTGGGTGAAGTATATATCAAAGGAATACTTGCCCTTTTCGTCGGAGGCCTGGAAATACCTGACCCCATACCGCCCGATGTTTTGCAACAGATTGGCCGCCGCAAAGGCGATTATGAACACCCCTGAAACATCCGTGGAAGCGACCCTCTGGATAAAAAACAGTATGAACGTCGATTGCAGCGCGTTGATCATCCCTGACACGCTGTTCCACAGGAAGCTGTTTTTCGTTCTGTTCTTTTCTTCGCCGTACAGCCATTTCTGCATCGGCAGTTTTCGGCCCTTTTTACCCATTGCGAACTTCCTTTGATTTGATGTGATCATCCCAGATGAACGATCCGGTCCTCCGGCAGCTGGAGCTGTTTTTGCAGCTGCGGAAAGACCTGATTGTAATACTTTCCCTTTATTGAGTCAAAGCGAATGACCTGATAGTCGGTCTCCTTGCCCAGGATTTCTACGATAGAAGTCGAGACAAAGGAGAAGACGATTCTCTGCCGCCCGGACTGAGAGAGTATCAGCTCGGCGGGAATCCCTGGATCGATAAACGAAATGTCCATGTCTTCCCAGTCGTACTGATATGCTTCCCGGGGATGCTTCTTGATCAGGAGCTTGCCGCCGTGCAGCTGTTCCTTCAGCCAATCGTGCAGGAGCTTCTGCTCGGCGTCTCCTCCCCCCAAAGGATCCATGACCGTGGTGAACAGGATGATGTCCGCCTGCTGGTACAGGCCCCAATCCAGCTGGGGGAACACCCGCTGGATGGCAGATTTGAACGTATCATTCCCCTCGTGCTGGAAGATATCTTCGATCGCGGCAAACTGCCTGTACAACAGGCGCTGGGGAAAGGAACTCAGCTTCGTGCAGAACTGCGTCTTGCGAAGCTTGTAATACACGCCCGGATTGCAGTAGCCCATACGGGCAACCATGTAAAACGCCAGCTGCTTTGCCGACCGATCCGGGCGCGACTTCCTCTCCAGGATGTCTGATACGCCCTCCTGCATGATGACGACGCGGTATCCGGCATCCGAATGGTCGATAAAGGCGCCGCTCAGTATGCTGTTCTCGCTGTCTACGAGCGCCAGGCTGTACTTCTCGTCCCCAATCTCCCTTCGGATGATCTGCCTGGTCAGGCGGCGTCTCTGTCCAAAGAGATAGTACAGGCACATCTTCAGCATTAGCAGGCTCTGGTTCAAAAGTCCAGAATCCATATTGACGCCGTGAGACACGCTTATGGAGCGAAAAAATCCGCTCCTTTCACAGTTCGCCTTGATCTGCTCTCTCACCAATTCGCTCAACTGGGCGTTCTTGATGATTGCATGATACTCATACTGTGGGTGCTCCGAGCAATACCACAGCGCCTGGAGCAGCTGGTACGGCCCGGTAATGATCACGATTGCTTTTTCCTGCGACTGATCCGCCATCATACTTCTCCCATCTGAATCATGCGGAATATTCCGCATTGACCTTACTCATCGATCAGGGGTATAAACATGTTCCTCTCCAGCTCTTCCCGGGGCAGGAACGGCGCCAGATCCTCCAGCGGCGGGCTCACCAACGTGCCGTCCGGCAGGCGCTTGGTGCTGCTCTTCGGCTCCCAGACCTGCCGCGTATCCGTGAAGATCTCGCAGAACACCGGGCCCTCCAGCGCGAGCACCTCATCCACGACCCGCTTCATCTCCGCGTTGCTGTGCGCGCTGAAATAGCGGAAGCCGAAGGCTTCGGCGATCTTCCTGAACTCCGGGAAGCTGAGATCGCCGGATTCCGGGCCGATGCCCACCTTGCAGTGATTGCTGAACAGGTTCGTCTGGGTGATGCGAATGGAGTGATAGCCGTTGTTGTTGATCAGGAACAGCTTGATGGGCAGCTTGTTGGTCAGGACGGTCTGCAGCTCCTGCAGGTTCATCATGATGCTGCCGTCGCCCTCGAGGCAGATCGTGTCCCTGCGTCCGCCGCTGATGCAGGTACCGATGGACGCCGGGAGGCCGTAGCCCATGCTGGCGATGGCGCTGTTGTTGTGCATGCGGCTGCCCTTCTGGATGACGTAGGCCTGGTTGCCCACGACGCAGCACGCGCCGTTGGACACCGCCGTCAGGCTGTTCTCCGGCAGCCGGCTGCTCAGATACCGCACAAAGGCGTACACGTTCGCCGTCTCGCCGTTCTCCTCCCACTGGCGCGGAAGCACAGCGGGATAATTCGCCTTCCAGCCCTGGCACGTTGCGATCCACGCGTCGGCACGGCTCACCGGGCCTTCCGCGCAGGCGTTCAGCCGGGTCAGGAAGTCCTTCGCGTCGGCCCAAATGGGCATCTCCACGTGCAGCGTGGGCTTCTTCATCTCGGCCTGGTCCACGTCCACCATGATGACCTCCGCCTCGCGGGCCCAGGTCTTCCAGTTGTACCCCACCTGGCGAATGGAGATGCGCGTGCCGATGGCGAGGATCAGGTCGGCATTCTGGATCGCCCAGTTGCCGGGCCGGTCGCCCATGTTGCCCGCGCGGCCGCAGTACAGCGGATGCTCGTCCTCGATCAGATCCGCGGCGTTCCAGTATGTGACCACCGGGATGTTCAGCTTTTCCACCACCTGGTGGAAGAGCGGATACGCGCCGGAGAGACGAATGCCGTATCCCGCGTGGAACACGGGGCGCTTTGCCTTCTTGATCTTCTCCAGCACCGTCCGGATCACTTCATCGGAGACCTTCGGCGGCAGCTTGGCGTCGTCCTCGGCAGGGTCATAGCCCTCCAGCTCGTCGGTTTCGATCATGCCGCCCTGGTAATTGACCGGGATATCCACCCAGACCGGGCCCGGCCTGCCCGTGGTCGCCAGATGCCAGGCCTTTTCCAGCGCGTAGCGAATCCGCTTGGGGTCCTCGATCATCGTGGCGTACTTCGTCATCGGCGCCACGGATTTGACGATGTCATACTCCTGGTCGCCCATGGCGCGCAGCGGCTCGCCGGTGAACTGGAGCGCATAGCGGGCGGTCGTGTCGTAACGGACCTGTCCGCTGATGATGAACATCGGAATGGAATCCAGCCAGCCGCCCACCACGCCGGTCAGCGCGTTCGTGCCGCCGGGGCCGGTGGTCACGCAGACCGCCGCGATCCTGTTGTCCAGGCGCGCATAGGCCTCCGCCGCAATGGCGCAGGCCTGCTCGTGATGATTGTATGTAACGTGGAGCCCGGGCGCGTGTCCCAGCGCATCGTTCAGATGCATGGCGCCGCCGCCCACGACGGAAAAGACATCGGTCACCCCATGCCGGACAAGAAAATCCGCAACGTAATCCGCAAGCCTCTGTTTCATTCGGCAACTCTCCTTTATGCTCAGCATCTCCAGGGAAACTCATGGAAGATGTCCTGTTGTTTTCCGGGTATCGCTCGCCTTTGCGGCGACGTGTCATCGCGGCTTCGCGCCGGGAACCGCCTTCCCGGCTTCTGCGCGCTAAGGCGCGCTTTCCCTCGCCAGGTATCTGTAAAAAAGCTGGTGTTCCATATCGGAGGTCAGGAAATTGACCAAATGGGGATAGTTCCCCAGCGTCGTGAGGGCGTCCTTCCCCAGGTGTATGGATCCCTCCGTAACCACGTGATACAGGCCCCGGTAGATCTCCAGGCAGGGCGTCGCGGCGCCGATCAGCAGGGCCAGCGCCAACAGAAGCGCGCAGATGCGGCGTCTGCCCTCCTTGCCCTTCAGCCGCTCCCCAGTTCTTGCCTGAAGGTGCGTGTTGAGATACTTCGCCGAATAGGCCAGGGTCACAAGGATCGCCGGAATGGAGGCCCGCATGCAGAAATCCGTGCTCAGCCCCACGTGGAAATAGGGGATGAGCATCAGAGACGCGGCGACCACATACAGCAGAAAATCCTTCTTGTGGTCGTTCCAGATCAGCAGGATGTAGATCCCAACCTCCAGGGAAAAGAAGCGCAGCAGTTCCCGGTTCCAATACCTTCTTGAGAAAAGGGAGGTGCCTTCCTGGACCAACGCAGAGCTTTCGGTCGCGCCGATGGCGCGGCTGCACAGCAAATACGCCGCTATACAGGGCACGCACAATAGCAGCAGCACATTGGACACCGAGAACACCGAGCGCAGCCACTGTCCGCCCTCTCCCGTTCGCAGGCAGTGAAAAAACCGCCCCGCGGCGCGCCCGACCATCAGTATGGCCAGTCCGACCAGGGGCAGCGGGCCGCAAACCAGGCAGGACACCGCGTACAGCATATAATGCCTTTCATCCTGATCCATCAGGAAGCATATGGTCGCGATCCAGGGGATGATGGACTGGTTGAACACCCAATAGATGCACGCGGTGATCGAGGTATACTGATTGCCATTGGGCATCCACCACTCCAGATGCAAGACGTCCGGAGTCAGCAGATAATCCAGCTTGCCGGTCCGGACAGCTCCCAATATGTCCATGCCGCTGAAGAATACGAACAGCAAGAACACGCCGACCCGCTTGGCGGGAGAATTTGCCGACGAATACGCAAACAGGCACAGCACCAGTATCGTCAGGCCAATCGAGGACCAGACCCACAGCGCCATCCGCCCGATAGCCCAGGTCACACTCTCCGAATGAAACAGCGCTTTGGCCAGTTTTCCAATCAGAGCCGGCGGAAGCCAATGGCCCACGTAGTACACCAGTGCCGTCCCGTTTTCATAGACGACCGGCCATCGATGCGTGATCAGGTCGCGAAACACCGCGTTGCGCTCATGCCAGTCCTGGGTCTGGAACAGGAGGCCGTTCATGCCGCCAAGCTGCGTCCAGACCATGATCGCGAGGAAGAGCAGCAGGAGCGACAGGGGCCTGACGGAAACGGCATAGCGCGGCTGCTCCTGCGCGCGCGTTCGTACCACCGACCACAGGGAAACCAGGCAGATGAGAATCGCGGGGATGGCCCAGTACCATCTCAGAAAGCCGCCGAGAAAAAGGATGACCGGCAAGATAATATACGCAGAGGCGATGATTCTCAATGACCCCTGCGTAATATTGAATTCCCGTCTCCAAACGCTCTGCATCAGCCCTTGGCTCCCTCAATAATGACCTTTGCCATATAGTCGATCATCTCGTCCGTCATGCCGGGGTACACGCCGACCCAGAACGTGTTGTTCATGACAAATTCAGTGCACTCCAGTCCCCCGGAAACCCGGTAGGCATCCGTCCCGCGGATCGAATCGAAGCAGGGGTGCTTGATCAGGTTCCCGCTGAAGAGCAGCCGGGTCTGCACGTTGTGCGCCTCCACATAGCGGGTGATGTCGTTGCGCTTGAGGCCGCTCTCCGGGCGCACGCTGATCAGGAAGCCAAACCAGGAGGGACGGCTGTTGTCCGCCGGTTCCGGCAGGATCAGCCGGTCCTCCACGCAGGCGAGCGCCTTGCGCAGGCGATCCCAGTTGTGGCGGCGGCGCTCGATAAAGGTCGGGAACTTCTTCAGCTGCTCGCAGCCGATGGCCGCCTGCATGTCCGTCACCTTCAGATTGTATCCGAAGTGGCTGTAGACGTACTTGTGGTCATAGCCCTGGGGCAGCTCGCCGAACTGGCCGTCAAAGCGGTGCCCGCAGAAGTTGTCCCGGCCGGACGGGCAGATGCAGTCGCGGCCCCAGTCGCGATAGGAGAGGATCAGCCGGTGCAGCTGCGGATTGTTCGTATACACCGCTCCGCCCTCGCCCATCGTCATGTGATGCGGCGGATAGAAGCTGCTGGTTCCGATGTCTCCCCAGGCGCCCGTAAACCGGGTCTCGCCGTCGATGGTATACTGCGTGCCCAGCGCGTCGCAGTTATCCTCCACGAGCCACAGCCTGTGAGCGTCGCAGAAGGCCTTGACGGCCTTCAGGTCAAAGGGATTGCCCAGCGTGTGCGCGATCATGACCGCCTTGGTCTTTTCCGTCAGCGCGGCTTCCAGCTTGGAGACGTCGATGTTGTATTGGGGCACCGTCACATCCACAAAGACCGGCACCGCGCCGTAATTCAGTATGGGCGTCACCGTGGTCGGGAAGCCGCAGGCCACCGTGATGACTTCGTCTCCCCTCTTGATCTGCCGCTCGCCGAGTTCGGGGGCCGTGAGCGCCATGAACGCGATCAGGTTGGCGGAGGACCCGCTGTTGACCAGGTGCACGTACCGCACGCCGATCCATCTGGCGAATTCCTTCTCAAACTGATCGGCAAAGCGACCGGTGGTAAGCCAGAAATCCAGCGTCGCGTCGGTCAACGCGCACATTTCCTTCTCATCGAACACACGCGCCGCGTAGTTGATCCGCTCGCCCTCATGATAGGGCTCCTTTTTCTCCTTGAAGTCGTGATAATATTCAGCCACCAGCGCCTTGATCTGTTCGCGAGCCTCTGCCTCGTTCTTCCAGGCTGCCATTGCCATACCTCCATATTTATGCGGGGATACCCGAACAGCCCGTCCGAAACCCCGCTTCATTGCCTTGAATCATCCGAAATGCCGTAAAACCGCCTGAAACCAATGATCCTCCTGACCGGTCACGGCTGACATCCGGTGAGGAAGCTGTCGATCTGGCGGTCCATGCAGGCCCGCACGTCGCCGCCGGAAAGCCAGCACTTGCTCCACTCCACCACCTTTTCAATGGCGGTGTCCAGATTCCAGCGCGGCCTCCAGTCAAACGTACTCTTGAGCTTCGCGCAGTCCAGCTTCAGGAAGTTGGCCTCGTGGGGGCCGCCGTCAGAGCGGTTCACCCAGCTGAGGCCGTCGCCCCACTTGCACACGAACAGGTCGACCAGCGCTCCGGTCTCAAAACAGTCCACATCATCCGGCCCGACGTTGTAATAGCCCGCATATTTGCCATCCATATACTGCTTCGCGGCAATCATCATGTAGGCATACAGCGGCTCGAGCACGTGCTGATACGGCCGCGTGGAGAAGGGGTTCCGCACGATGATCTGCTCGCCCTTCTGCGCGGCCCGCACGCAATCGGGAATGATCCGATCGTTGGCGAAGTCGCCGCCGCCGATCACGTTGCCGGCCCGGGCGGTGGAGATCGCCACGCGTCCATCCGCGAAAAAGCTGTTCTTGTAGGAGTGGGTCACCAGCTCCGAGCAGGACTTTGAGTTCGAATACGGATCGAAGCCGTCCAGCTCCTCATCCTCGCGATAGCCCCAAATCCATTCCCGGTTGCGGTACACCTTGTCCGTCGTCACGTTCAGGAAGGATTTTACGGTCTCGCTGCCGCGCACGCACTCAAGGATGTTCACCGTGCCCATGACATTCGTCCCATATGTATAGGCCGGGTCTCGATAGCTGTCCCGCACGATGGGCTGGGCCGCCAGGTGGAACACGATCTCCGGCCTTGCCTCGTCAAAGGCCGCCTTCAATGAGTTTAGATCCCGAATGTCGCCAATCACGGAGTGAATGTCTCCGCCGATGCCGGCGATCTCATAAAGAGAGGGCTGAGTGGGCGGTTCCAGGGAATAGCCGGTCACCTCGGCGCCCAGGCGGCTGAGCATCTTGCACAACCACGAGCCCTTGAAGCCGGTATGTCCCGTCACGAACACCCGCTTGCCCTGATAAAATGTCATGTCAAAGTTGTTCATTCTTCCCACAGCTTCCAAGGCGCTTTCTCCCCGGCCCATAAATCCTCCAGCATTTCCTTTTCTCTCTTGGTATCCATGCACTGCCAGAAGCCCTTGTGGTAGTAGCTCATCAGCTGCCCGGCGCTTGCCAGCTGGCGCATGGGCTGCCTTTCGAGCACCGTCCAGTCCCCTTGCAGATAGTCAAATATCTGGGAATTGCAGACCATGAAGCCGCCGTTGATGAGCGTGGCGTCCTGGTTGTCCTTCTCCCGGAAGGCGGTGATCATATTGTCCTTGTTGATCTCCAGCACGCCCTTCTGCTGGGCGATGTTCACCGTGGTCATCGTCACGCACTTATTGTGCGAGCGATGGAATTTCAGCAGCGCGCCGATATCCACGTCCGCCACGGCGTCCCCGTAGGTCAGGAAGAACGGCTTGTCCTCCACAAATTTACGGATCCGCAGCACCCGGCCTCCGGTCATGGTGTTGAGACCCGTGTCCACCACCGTTACCCGCCAGGGCTCGCAGCGCTGGTCATGGATGATCACGTCGTGCCCATTGGTAAAGTCAAAGGTCACATCCGACGTGTGAAGGAAGTAGTCCGCAAACCACTCCTTGATGACGTGCTGCATGTAACCGGCGCAGATGACAAAGTCCCTGACGCCATAGTGCGAGTATATCTTCATGATATGCCAGAGTATCGGCATACCTCCGATTTCGATCATCGGCTTCGGGCGCAGATGCGACTCCTCTGATATTCGGGTGCCCAGTCCCCCGGCTAAAATGACTGCTTTCATTGAAGTATCTCCCCCCTGCAGTAGGATACTCACGTGGGGCCAATTCAAGTCCGTGTTGTCGTTGTGTCCGCGGCCCATCAAGAGCCGCCGCTCCCCTGATTCTCCGTGCGTTTGACGGATAACAGACAACAAACGCCCGTCCGAACACATGGTAACTCCGGGCGGACGTTTGGTTCAGCTCCGTCTGCCGGCGATGCCTGAACGCATCGCGAACGTCCTGCGTATCGGCCTGCATTTGTATGTGCCGTTAAGTGCAAATTGACTTTGCGTAAAGTGGCATATGGATACGCGCCTTAAACAAAAAAGGGCACAGTTCCACCCAGCGCCGGAGGCGGGCTTTCGCCGCGTCCTGCGCTCAGCAGGCTATTTCCCAGGTTTCCGCGACCCGCCAATCCAGCCAGTGTCGCTGCCACCTCGTCCTATGCGTATCGCGCGGGCTCAATGCCGACGCCCGCCAATCCCCCTGATGCATCCGATACGTATATTGATTATAGTGAAATTCCTCAGCCCTGTCAATTGATTTTCAGGCTATACCACATTTTGTCCATATTGGCCTCACACTTTGTCACAATTCCTCCGCCCCCTGTCGATGCTCCGGATGGCCGGTCCATCCCCGCCCTGAAACAAGGAAACGGCCCCGCATTGTCACATCTGTTTTCGGTAAAAACGATTGACGCGGCATGGCTTCCATTGTACAATATAAATGGGATTTTGTACTTTCCAGATATGGGTGTAGGAGCGTGGAACTCTTGGGTATTGATCGCATAAGGCACGAAATAAAGATGACGATCCGGTATTCGCACTTGATCGCAGAGCTGGTGAAGCGCGATCTGAAGCTGAAGTACCGGCGCAGCTTCCTGGGCTATTTTTGGAGCCTTTTGAACCCGTTGATGATGATGTCGGTGATGATGGTCGTGTTCAGCTACATGTTTCGCTTCGACATCGAGAACTACCCCCTGTATCTGATCTGCGGACAGACGCTCTTCAATTGCTTCAATGAGTCCACCAACAAGGCGATGTACGCCATTCTGGACAACAGTTCGCTTCTGAAAAAGGTCTACGTGCCCAAGTGCGTGTTCCCCCTGGCTCGGGTGCTTTCCAACTTCGCGACGACGGCCCTGAGCCTGTTGGCGGTGCTGATCGTCATGATCTTCACCCGGGTGCGCTTTCATTTCTCGATGCTCCTCTTCCCCGTACCGCTGGTATTCCTGCTGTTCTTCGCCAGCGGCGTGGGTATGATCCTCTCCGGCCTGGCGGTAAAATTCCAGGACATCACCCACCTGTACAGCGTGTTCACCATGATCCTGATGTACGCCACGCCGATCTTCTATCCGGTAAGCGCGCTGCCGGCAAACGTAGCCCGGATCATCAAGCTGAACCCCATTTATACGATCATCTACCTGTTTCGCGAATTGTTGCTGTCCGGGCACATCCCCTCGGCGGTAAACTGGCTGTACGCTGCGGGGGCATCGCTGTTGATGTTCATGATTGGCGCCCTCGCATTCGACCGGATGCGCGATAACTTCATTTTCTATATTTGACGGACCGGAGAGGGAACCATGCGTAACGGAATTGAAGTGAAGAATGTCTCCATGGCCTTCATCATGGAACAGGAGCGGACAAACACAATAAAGGAATACCTCGTGAAGCTCGTTCAGCGCAAGCTGCGGTTCTCATCGTTCAGGGCGCTCAACGACGTCAGCTTCAGGGTCAAGCAGGGCGAGTCTGTGGCGTTGATCGGCAAGAATGGCAGCGGCAAGAGCACCATGCTGAAGATCATCGCGGGCGTCATGAACCCCACCGAGGGCAGCGTAACGCTCGACGGCAACATCGCGCCGCTGATCGAGCTCGGCGCGGGCTTTGATCCGGACCTGACCGGCCGTGAAAACGTGTTTCTCAACGGCGCGCTGCTGGGGCACAGGCGCAAGTACATGCAGGCCAACTTCGACAGCATCGTGCAATACGCGGAGCTTGAGCAGTTCATCGACGTGCCCGTGCGCAGTTATTCCTCCGGCATGATCGCCCGGCTGGGCTTTTCCATTGCCATTCACGTACAGGCGGATATCCTGGTGGTGGACGAGGTGCTCGCCGTGGGCGACTACAGCTTCCAACAAAAGTGCTACAAGACCATGGACCAGCTGCTGCGCCAGGGCAAGACGCTGCTGTTTGTGTCGCACGACACGGAGCAGGTCAAGAAGCTCTGCCAGCGCGCCATCTGGCTGGATCACGGCCGCGTGATGGCCGACGGACCCGCCGGGGAAGTCTGCGATTCCTACCTGAGCTGGATGAAAGGACAAGAGACATGATTGTATTGCAGGAGCTTCTGTTCCCGGACATGGAAACCTGCCCCAATTTTGACATGTACTTCCGCGCCGACGCGGACCGGAAGCATGCCTACGCCGACCCGGAGGCCGAGTCGATCGTCGTGCCCCAATGGTGCACGCTGGATTTGGATACCTTCTTCAACAGCTTCTCCATCGGCAAGTGGGTCACCTACACGCGCCTGGAAAACCTGCGCCTGCGCCTGGAGCTTTCGGGGACGTTCAGGGTGCAGCTGATCCACTGGCAGAGGCTGCGCGGCAAGTGCGAAAAGACGGTGGTGGTGGAGCGGGTCTGCCGCGCGGAAGGGCGGCAAGCCTTCGACCTGTCCTTCCCGGAGGCGCTCGCACCCCGGGGGATCTACGCCGCCTCGCTGTACGCCGTGAGCGAGGGCTGCGCCTTTTACGGCGGAGGCTACGCAACCGATGTCGACGCAGACACCCTGAATGAGGTGAACATCGCGCTGGACATCTGCACCTACAGGCGCGAGGAGGCCGTTGCCAGGAACCTGGCCGTCCTGAACCGGGACATCCTCGAAAGGCCCGGCTGCGAGCTGGGCGCGCATCTGGAGGCGTTTGTCTCCGACAACGGGCAGACATTGGATCCTTCCCTTGCCACGGACAAAATCCACCTATTTCCCAATCGAAACGTCGGCGGCGCGGGCGGCTTCACCCGGGGCATGATCGAGATCATCGACCATCCCAAGTCCTTTTCCCACGTGCTGGTAATGGACGACGACGTCATCCTGAATACCGACGCCATTGCGCGCACCTACTGGCTGCTCAGGCTGCTCAAGCCCGAATACGCCGGAAAGACGGTCGCCGGGGCCCTGATGCGCCTGGACAAGCGCTACAAGCAATATGAAAACGGCGCCCTGATGAACAGCTATATCCTCAAGCCCGTCAAATACGGCCTGGACATGCGCAAAATCGACTGCGTGCTGCGCAACGAACAGGAGGAGACCATCCATTACAACGGCTGGTGGTACAGCTGTATCCCCATGTCGAAAATCAGCGACGACAGCCTGCCCCTGCCCGTGTTCGTGCACCGGGACGACGTCGAATTCGGGCTGCGCACCGGCAGCGATATCCTCACCCTGAACGGCGTCTGCCTGTGGCACGAGAGCTTTGACAACAAATTCGCCGCGAGCATGGAGTATTACGAGGTGCGCAACGACCTGATCGTCAACGCCCTGCACCGGCCGGACATTCCCGCCTGGCGCCTGGCCTGGCAGCTGATGCACCGGACCGTGGGCAACGCGATCCGCTATCGCTACAACAACTGCGATCTGATGTTCAGGGGCTTCGACGACTTCATGGCCGGGCCGGAGCGCCTGATCCAGACCGACCCGACCGCGCTGCACCGGGAAATTTTGGGCATGTCCCAGAAGATGCGGCCGCTTTCAGAGCTGCAGAAGGAGATCCCCTTCCGGGACAAGCCCCACCGCAAGGGCATCAAGAAGCGGGCCGGCCGATTGAATACCCTGCGCATCTACCTGCTCAACGGCCTGTTCCTGCCTTCCAAGGGCACGAACATCGTCAACATCGCCACCCCGTGGCCCAGGAATTTCTACCGGCGAAGCGCCATCTTAAACTATGACGAGCTGAATCAGATGGGCTTCATCACCCAGCGCAGCATTGGCAAGACCCTGTCCGCGCTGTGGCAGAGCGCAAAGCGCAGCTTCATTCTGGTTCGGAAATACGGCGCCGTGAGCCAGGCCTGGCGGGAAGCCCAACCCACCCTCACATCCCGCCCATTCTGGACTGAATACCTTGGGCTCAATCAATAGACCATCTTTTTGAATAATGATTGACATCGCTATCTTCGCACAGGAAGGGAATGGCATTCATGATACTGCAAAGCATTGGCTGGCCGAACCACATCGCCGATCAGGAACTGTTCTACCGCGCGGACGGCACCATCGAACTCGATCCGAAGGCCGCCGCCTTTCACCTGCACGGCAACACCATCCGCTTCGACACCTACTTCAATGCCTTCTCCCTGATCAAGTGGAAGAAGTATACCCTGCTGGACGGCGTGGCGCTGACGCTGGAGATCAAGGGAGACGCGGAGGTATCGCTGCTGCGCCACGATTTGCGGGGCGAGCTGGAAGCCAGGCCCGCCGAATGGGATCAGCCGGAGTTTGAGGCGGTTGAAACCGTCGTGCGCGCGGAGTGCTTTCACTTTGACGATTACACGCCCGTGACGCTGGACTACGCAGGCATTGACGGCGCGACGGGGCTGAGCTTCTCCGTTCGCCCGCTGTCGGGCGACGCTTCCCTTCGCAGGGCCGCCTACTGCACTCTGGCGAGCGCGCCCGAGCTAGCGCCCGCCAAGCTGGCGCTGGCCATCTGCACCTACAAGCGGGAGAGCTATGTCAGCGCGAACATGGACACCCTCCGCCAGGGCATCTTCAACAATCCGGATTCCACGCTCCACGACAATCTCCACGTCTATATCGCCGACAACGGCCAGTCGCTGGACGCCAGCCAGTTCGCCGACATCCCGGTGAGCGTCTTTCCCAACAAAAACAGCGGCGGTTCCGGCGGATTCAGCCGCGCCGCCATCGAGGCCATTCACGATGAGAGCTTCCCGGCGACCCACGTCATCCTGATGGACGACGATATCTCCTTCAACATCTGGGCGCTGGAGCGCAATCACAGCTTCCTGAGCCTCATTCGCCCGGAATACGCCCTCAACCTGCTGGGCGGCGCCATGCTGAACGCGGACTACAGCCACCTGCTGTACGCCGCGGGTGAGCGCTTCACCCTGCAGGGCATCAAAAACGACAAGGAAGAATGGGATCTGCGGGACATCAAGTACGTGCTGCTGGGAGAGACGGACATCCCCGTCGACTACTACGGCTGGTGGTACTGCTGCATCCCCGTGCCGCTTCTGAAGCAGAAGCAGTTCTCCATGCCCTTCTTCGTCCAGTTTGACGACATCGAATTCAGCCTGCGCTGCGCGGAGGTTCCCAAGATCTGCCTGAACGGCGTCTGCTGCTGGCACAACCCGCTGGAGCACAAGGAAACGGATGCCCGGTACTACTACAACTACCGCAATTTCATCGTCATGGATCTGCTGTACTACCCGGAATTCGACGCGAAGCGGTTGAAGCGCATCCTTCGGGAGGACTGTGCCCGCATGATCATGACATACGAATTCCGGCGGGCGCACCTGATCATGCGGGGCATCGAGGACTTCCTGAAGGGCGTGGACTGGCTGCTCAGCCAGGACCCGGCCGCCCTGAACCGGGAGGTGCTGGCCGCATCGGACCCGATCATGCCCGCGGAGAAGCTTCCCGTGGCCTTCGACCCGAAGGACGTGCTGCTCAACGACGACATCGATCAGAACCCGCTCAAGCGCCGGCTGCGTTGGATCCTGTTGAACGGCTGGCTGCTGCCTGCCAAGCGCCGCGTGGTGGTCGTGGAGAAGTTCAGGCCCCCGATGCAGTATTTCTTCCGCGCCGGCACGGTGGTCAAATACGACGTGGACACCCATCTTGCCCTCGTCGCCAAACGCAGCTATCGCGAAGCATTCTCCGTCATCCGCCACATGCGCAAGACGCTCAGGGCCATCGACGGGGGCTACGACAGGGCCGCCGCGGAATTCCGCGCGCGGCACGACGAGATCACCTCCGAGGCCTCCTGGCGAAAATTCCTGGGGTTCTGACATCCCCTTTCAACCGGTTGGAAACACCACCCCATATTCTGCAATTGTAAAGGCGGCAGACAAGCATCTCATCGCCCCGACGTTTGCCGGGGGAGATTGCTTGTCTGCCGCCTGTCATCGCCTGGCGCGCTTCCGCGGCACCCGCGAAAGCGCGCCATATGGCTGTTCGGAACGATTCCCCTCCAAGCGAGAAGAGCCTTCCCGATTCTATGGCCTCGTGAGCGATCAGCCCGTGATTTCAACGGCCTTCTCAGTCTTCAGCAGCTGGATGAAGGTCACGCCCGGGTTGAACGCGACGACGTTGCCGTCATTGTCATAGTAGACCGTGTTGGAATTCACGTCGTCACGCTTCCAGTAGCCGCTGAAGTGCTTGCCGCCGATGAAGTACTCGCAGCTGTTGCTGCCAACGGTCTTCACGTTCGGGCGATCCGACTCCCCGCTGAACCAGCTGTACTCCACGCTCTGAACGATCACGTTGTCCACCTTGACCTGCTCGTTCGTCAGGCCGTCGATAAACGGATTGTCGCCATAGAAGCGCAGATAGCGGCCGATGCTGGCATCCCACTGATAGGACGCGGTGTACTTGTCGCGATAGGCGATGCGGAAGCTGTTCACGTTTTCGCCCGCGGCAGGCACGGTAAACTGCGCATTGAAGGTCAGCGGGCTCTTTTCCGGCTTGTTTGCCCAATTGACGCGCTCCACAATGCTCGGCAGGATGCAGATAACATTGTTGGGCGCCTTGCGGGACTTGTCGCGATAGAACAGCTTTCCGCCGTCCTGCACAATGCCATCGACACTGACGACGCCCGGCAGCCTCTGGAAGTACTCATAGACATTGCTGCCCGCATACTTCTGTCCGCCAAAGTGCACGAGTATGCCGGAATACTCCATCATGATATCGGCATTCACGATTCGGGCGGAACGGACGGCCTCAACCAGCTCCGGAACGGTGTCATTGAAGATGGCCGTGTACCGGGTATAGCCGCCGTTGTACACTTCGACCTCGTAGACGATGTCCGCCGAGCCAATGCCCTTCTGGGGGCGCGCGCCGGGCTCGTTGTCCAGCTGTACGGCGATCTCATGGTTCGCATGGTCAATGTTGCGTCCCGTCGTCAGTGAAACCTCTGCGGAAGCGGTGCAGGCCAGCAGAAGCATGGCCGCCAGTGCGATGATCAGTATCCTCTTCATTATCGTTATCTCCTTTCGGTCTGAAAATGCTCAAAAAGTGCCTATATCCTGGATTACTCTGACGTAATCTCCTCCTTTCAGTAGTTTCGCCGCAAGAAAAACTCTAAATATGCCGTCTGAGCAAAATAGAGTGTTCACACAACGATGCACTCTGTATATGTAGAAGCGGAATCATTGAGCTGTCTGCGGGATAAGCGGGCTCACAGCGCCCTCAACCATCACACAGGTTGAACGATCGCTTATCCCATATCAAACCGCAAGCGACACCGCTTGTTACCATAGCCATACCGACGGGACGAATCCAACGCCGCCGTCGGATTGTATCGGGAACAGGAGCGTTCCTCCCATCCGCCGCCGCCTTTCGCGGCGCGCAATGGATGCCGGCCGTTCCCGCAGCCGGCGACTATCGACGCCCCTTTGCAGGCCCGCGCGGCTGCGAGCGGCGCGTCACCGTTCCTCGTCCCCGTCGGTCCTCTCGCTGATGATGTACCGGGGCCGCGCCTTGGTCTCGATGTAGGCCTTTCCCACGTATTCCCCCACCACGCCGATGGCGCTGAGGGTGCTGCCGCCGAAGAAGCAGATCAGGCAGATCAAACTCGCCCAGCCGGACACCGTGTGTCCGATGATGGCCATGATGACGGCCCACAGTATGCCCACGGCGCTCAGCGCCATCACGATCAGCCCGAAGGCGGTGATCAGGCGGATGGGCTTGATGGACAGGCTGGTGATGCCGTCGAAGGCCAGCAGCAGCATCTTTGACAGGGTGTAGTGGCTCTCCCCCGCCAGGCGCTCCTTGCGCTCGTAGTACACCGAGGTGGACTTGAAGCCCACCAGCGGGAACATGCCCCGCAGGAACAGGTTGACTTCCCTGAAATCAGCGAACGCCTTCAGCGCCCGGGCGGAGACCAGCCGGTAGTCGGCGTGGTTGAACACGACCTCCACGCCCATGCGGTTCAGCAGCTTGTAATAGCCCTCTGCCGTGGCGCGCTTGAAGAAGGTGTCCGTGTCCCGCTTGCTGCGCACGCCGTAGACGATCTCGCAGCCGTCGGCGTAGGCGTCCAGCATGGCGTCCATGGCGTTGATGTCGTCCTGGCCGTCGCAGTCGATGGAGATGGTGACGTCGCACTTCTCCCGGACCTCCATCAGCCCGGCGAGCACCGCGTTCTGGTGCCCCCGGTTGCGGCTCTGGGCGATGCCGGCGTAGTGGGCGTCCTGCGCCGCAAGTCTCTTGATGATGTCCCAGGTGCCGTCCTTCGAGCCGTCGTTGACGAACAGGATCCGGCTGTCGTCCGCGATCTTGCCCGCGCCGATCAGCGACGTCAGCTTCTCCAGAAACATCGGCGCCGTCAGCGGCAGCACCTCCTGCTCGTTGTAGCAGGGGATCACGATGACCAGTGTCGGTCTTTTCATTTCTGATTTGGTCGCTGCAATCATGGCTCAGTCCCTGAAAAACAAGTCCCTGGTGTAGACCTTCGAAGCGACGTCCTCCAGAGCCCGGTCGTAACGATTGGCGACGATCACGTCGGATTCCGCCTTGAAGCGCTCGAGGTCGTTGACGACCTGGCTTCGGAAGAACAGGCAGCCGTCCGGCAGCGTGGGCTCGTAGACGATCACCGTCGCGCCCTTGGCCTTCAGCCGCTTCATCACGCCCTGCACGCTGCTCTGCCTGAAGTTGTCGCTGTCGCTCTTCATCGTCAGCCTGTAGATGCCGATCGTCACAGCCCTCTCCCGGGAGGCGTCCCAGGCGCTGTTGGTCGTATAGTAGCCCGCCTTTGCCAAAACCCTGTCCGCGATAAAGTCCTTTCGGGTGCGGTTGCTCTCCACGATGGCCTGGATCAGGTTGTTGGGAACGTCCTCATAATTCGCCAGCAGCTGCTTGGTGTCCTTCGGCAGGCAGTAGCCGCCGTAGCCAAAGGAGGGGTTGTTGTAGAAATCCCCAATTCGGGGGTCCAGCGACACGCCCTTGATGACCTGCGCCGTGTCGATCCCCTTCATCTCGGCATAGGTGTCCAGCTCGTTAAAGAAGCTCACCCGGAGCGCAAGATAGGTGTTGGCGAACAGCTTCACCGCCTCGGCCTCCGTCAGGCCCATCATCAGCACGTCCACCGGGTCCTTCTCCGCACCTTCCACCAGCAGGCGCGCGAAGACCTCGGCCGCCTCGCGGCTGCCTTCGTCGCAGCCCACGATGATGCGGCTGGGGTGCAGGTTGTCATACAGCGCCCGGCCCTCCCTCAGGAATTCCGGGCTGAACAGAATGCGATCGGTGTCGTAGCGCTCCCGCACACCCCGGGTATACCCCACGGGAACGGTGCTCTTGATCACCATCACGGCGCGGTCGCTGCACCGAAGCACCTGCTCAATCACCTGTTCGACCGCGGTGGTATCGAAAAAGTTCCTCTGGCTGTCATAGTTGGTGGGCACCGCGATGATCACGATGTCCGCTCCCCGATAGGCTTCGGTTCCATCCGTGACGGCCGACAGGCGCAGTTCCCCGGAGGCCATGGCCGCCTCGATCTCCCGGTCCTGGATGGGGCTTATGCCGCGGTTGATCTTCTCAACCTTTTCCGGCATTATGTCCACCGCGGTCACTTCATGGCGCCGCGCCAGCAGCACCGCAAGGCTCAGCCCCACGTAACCGGTGCCGGCCACGGCGATCTTCAATTCCTCAAACGCCCTCATGCTCTTTTTCTCCCGACTTCCCATAATACTGCCGGTACCACCGCGCGAAGCGTCTCAAACCGTCCTGAATGCCGATCTCCGGCTTGAAGCCAAAGTCCCGTTCCAGCGCCTCGGAGTCCGCATAGGTGACCGGCACATCCCCGGGCTGCATGCCCACCAGCTCCCGATGGGCCTCGAAGTCATAATCCCCGGGAAGCACGCCTTCCTCCACCAGCACGCGCTGTAGCGTCGAGACATAATCCAGCAGATTCTCCGGATTTCCCCCGCCGATGTTGTACACCCGGTAGGGCGCCATCGGCAGTCCGTCAGGGCCGGTGCGCTTTTCCGGCGCGCCGCGCATCACGCGAACGATACCCTCCACGATGTCGTCGACATAGGTGAAGTCCCGGCGGCAATCGCCATAGTTGAAGATTTGGATCACGCCGCCCTCGCACAGCCTGCGCGTCGCGGAATAATAGAACATGTCCGGGCGCCCCGCCGGGCCATACACCGTAAAGAACCGAAGCCCCGTGCTGGGGATATTGTACAGCTTGCTGTAGGCATGCGCAAGAAGTTCATCGCTCTTTTTCGTGGCGGCGTACAGGGAAACCGGGTTGTCCACCCGATCCTCCGTCGAAAAGGGAACCTTGCGGTTTCCGCCGTACACGGAGCTGCTGCTGGCGTACACCAGGTGCTCCACCGGGTGATGCCGGCACGCCTCCAGGATATTGTAAAAGCCGACGATGTTGGATTCGATATAGGCGTCCGGGTGGTCGATGGAATAGCGCACGCCCGCCTGGGCGGCCAGGTTCACCACCACCGCGGGCCGCGTCTGCTCAAACAGCTCCTCCACCAGCGCTTTATCGGCGATGGAGCCCTTGACAAAGCGCCACTGGCCCGGCTTCGCCGCCTTTCCGATGCGCTCCAGCCGGTATTCCTTCAACGACACGTCGTAATAGTCGTTGAGGTTGTCCAGGCCTATGATCTCGCTGTCCGGCGCTTCCCGAAACAGCCGCTCCGTCAGCGCCGCGCCGATGAACCCCGCCGCGCCCGTGACCAATATCGTCTTTTTGTTCAACTCGACATTCAGTTCGACCATTCTGCTCTTCTCCCCGGCAATGTACAACCCGTTCTTCCCCAAATCCGCCTTTGCGGCTCCGCCATAGGAGCCAAAGGCGCTTGCAGCGGGCATAGCTATCCTGTTATTCTCTTATTTTATCCCAAACGCACCTATAAATCAATATCTATTTGATTTTATCTGCTCGAATGCCGGACCGCAGCATTGATGTTGCCCAGTTCTTTCCCAAAGCCAGTGCATACGCCAAATAGCGAAAAGCCCGAAAACCGTCGCGGTTCCGGGCTTTTCAATGGAGCTGATGGCCGGGTTCAAACCGGCGACCTCATCCTTGCAATGGAAAGGATTCACAGTTAACCGGGCGGATTTGCGCGTTGATCCGTATAGCCGTTTGGGACGATTTCCATGTTAAGCAGAGCGCAAGACGACGTGTTTGTATTCTGGTATGTAAATAGTCCCCCATGGGCAAAAATTTCAATCCACTCGCCCCGTGCGGGGCGAGACGGCGACGATACTAAAGTTGCGTCCACAAAGATAAATTTCAATCCACTCGCCCCGTGCGGGGCGAGACCGGCGACCATGCTGGACGGCACGACCGCGTTGAAATTTCAATCCACTCGCCCCGTGCGGGGCGAGACGGCGACGATACTAAAGTTGCGTCCACAAAGATAAATTTCAATCCACTCGCCCCGTGCGGGGCGAGACATGACGGAGCGCTCGATCCGCTATAAATCGTCTATTTCAATCCACTCGCCCCGTGCGGGGCGAGACATACGCCGTTGATGGTCAAACCGTGATCCTGCTGATTTCAATCCACTCGCCCCGTGCGGGGCGAGACCGCAGCGCGATCAAGCGCCGGTTGATCCCGTATATTTCAATCCACTCGCCCCGTGCGGGGCGAGACTGGTTCCGGACGCCGCTATTACGATGGCGAGAAGATTTCAATCCACTCGCCCCGTGCGGGGCGAGACACTCAATGCCGTTAGTGGTATTATCGGATTTAAGCATTTCAATCCACTCGCCCCGTGCGGGGCGAGACGATGGCAAGCCTGACGGCGACTGGTACATCATCATTTCAATCCACTCGCCCCGTGCGGGGCGAGACGCCGCAGTTCCGGCACCTTGGTCGCACCCGGTATATTTCAATCCACTCGCCCCGTGCGGGGCGAGACGCAGGAGCCACGAGTGATGACGCTGGAGGAGGTCAAGAATTTCAATCCACTCGCCCCGTGCGGGGCGAGACCCTGGCCGCTGCCGATCTGCGTGGCGGCCTGCGCGATTTCAATCCACTCGCCCCGTGCGGGGCGAGACGCGGCCTAATTGCGGACGGCATTAACGGCGCGTTTATTTCAATCCACTCGCCCCGTGCGGGGCGAGACGTGAGATCGGTAAAGTAGTTGGGATAGATGGTAATTTCAATCCACTCGCCCCGTGCGGGGCGAGACAGCCGGGAAGGGTGCTATGCATGGATTGCCAGCAATTTCAATCCACTCGCCCCGTGCGGGGCGAGACTGGACAGGCCGAGGAGGACAAGGCTCTGGTACGATTTCAATCCACTCGCCCCGTGCGGGGCGAGACAACTGCGCAAGCGTTATCCAGACTTCCCCGCCGTATTTCAATCCACTCGCCCCGTGCGGGGCGAGACGCAAAAGATTTTTATCGCGTGCGTGGCAGATAGAATTTCAATCCACTCGCCCCGTGCGGGGCGAGACACCCTTGACCCGCTTTAGCTGCCCGACTGAGGCAATTTCAATCCACTCGCCCCGTGCGGGGCGAGACAGCAATTATGCCTAAGCAACGTATGATCATTTAGGCATAAATGCACATATAACCTCTATATCTTATCCTAAAGCAAGTGGAAATAAACAGCAATGCAGCTTAGATCCTCGCTTGCTGCTCTCATTATCTGGTGCGAACCAGCCAGAGAAAGCATGATTGCTTCACGTTCGCACTCAGATCATCAACACCTCCTCCGGCGAATAGCTCCGCTTTGCACCTATGTGTTCCACTTTGTTCTGATACTTGTTTCCCAGTTCGTAAAACCGGAGGCTGTCCGATTTCTCATCAATGATCTGCGTCAGTTCCGCCTTCAGTATACGGTATTGGGTCTCGTCCAGTAGGCATTCAAAAACCGAGTTCTGCACCCTCTGACCTCGTGCCACACACTTCTTCGCCACATTCCTCAGCCGCCGTTTTCCGTCGGCATTCGTGGTATTTACATCATATGTAACCAATACGAGCATATCATCACTTCCACAAGAACGGCGGATAGCCGTCCAAATCACCACGCAGGTATCTTGCCAACAGTAACGCCTGTACATATGGCACAAGCCCCCAATAGATCTTTTCCTTCAGGTACGGATGCGTCAGGGTTTCCCGCTTGCGCTCCTGCCATGCGCTCAGGAACACCTTGCGGCCCTCATCATTCAACAGCACCGCGCTGTTTGCCTGCCTGCAGAAGTGCCTTACCTGAATTGCACGCGTGTTGATAAGTGTCAACGCCATGCGATCTGCCATGGGGCCTCGCAGTTCTTCCATCAAATCCAAACTCAAGGAGGCGCGACCAGGGCGATCCCGATGCAAGAAGCCCACGTAAGAATCCAATCCTACGCTTTCCAGGGCCGCGCCACAATCATTTGCCAGTATCGTGTAGGCAAATGACAAGAGTGCATTGATATTGTCCATCGGCGGACGGCGATTCCTGTCCTGAAAGCAAAAATCCTCTTTCTGATTCAGGATCATCTGATCGAATGCGCCAAAATAGCGGGACGACGCTTCTCCCTCCAGCCCACGGAGCACATCCAAATCCGTTGCTTCGGCAATCGCAGGAAGTTGATCTGCCATCTGCCTTGATATGCGCTTCAGTTCGTCGGTTTCCACGCGCATGGAGTGATCCCGCACGGTCCGCTCAATCATCCAACGGGTGTTATAGACTTTGCCGAAGACAAAGTTCCGGGCGATCATGCAACTCTGTTCCGTATCATCAGAGATGCGATACTGCCGTTTGCGCAGTAACACATTGCCCCGGTCTTCCCCGCATGTTCTCGCCAGAAAACGGCCATTTGGCGTCATGAAGCACAACTGCACGCCCCGCTTTGCGCATGCGCCCATCAAAGCGGGCGACGCCCCCTTGTAGTTGAAGCATACAATGCCTTCCAGAATCGACAGAGGAAATTGCCCCTTTTTCTCTTCGCCATTCAGCACCACTACGTTTTCGTTTTCCAATGCCAGATACTGGAGGCTGCACGGCGTACCTTCACGATGTCAAACAGCTTATGGGCCGGAGCATTGCCGAGTTCGCTATCGTGCTTGAACACGATCAGTTCCCGTACAGCCATCTTCCCCCGCGCCGCAGAACGATCGTTTTCAAACATGTTGATGATCGCCTGCCAAAGCAGGGCGAGATCGTCCTCGCTGAAACCCGTTACCTTCCGCGCAAGGTTTGCGGAAACAAATCCCTCTGCGCGATAGAGGCCATAGGGTACAATGTACTTTCGACCCATCTCAGTCCCCTTGTTCTCGGCATCTGCCTCCGTGGTGATGGCGACACGGGTAATTGTCACTTCCTGGGGGATGATGGGGTCAACGCTCTTTGCAAAGCCCAGCTGCACAGGGCCGCGCACCTGGCCACAATTCAAATTTGCCTTCACAAAGGTCGTCATCACCGCGCCAAAGGTACGTACATCATAGAAGTTTCGGCACATAAAGTCCCTCAGCTTCATGTCCAGTTCCGGATCTTCCTTTTTCGCCTTCTTCAGGGCCTTTTCGTCGTCAGGATCCAGGTTGACATACTGAACGGCACTCTTATCCATGCGGTTCAGCGGCACCTTTCCCTGGATGTAAATCTGATAATTGGGATCGCCTTCCTTTACCATCTGCACATAGTTGCGAATCTTGCGCTTCAGGCAGACGTCCGTTACCAGCCCGAGGCCGGTCTCCGGGTCTATGCGGGGCATGTTGCCCGCATCGGGGTCGCCGTTGGGATTGCCGTTCTCCACATCAAAAAGGATCACAAAATCATAGCGGTTGCGAATGGCTTCGGACATCTTATTTCTCCTCCTTCTTCATATAGCGGGTCTGCACCTGATAGTAGTAGCCAAGCTGGAAAATGCCCTGATCATACAGGCTCAGGCGAGTGGGATAGTCTGCATTGAAACGGCAGAGGATATCCCCCAGTTGCCTGTTGTAGTAAACCGCCAGACCTCCGTCCAGTTTCTTCAGGTGCGCCTGCGCCAGCTTGATCAGCTGTGGAAATACAATACTGGGCGTGGCGCATGCAGAATTGAAGTAGCGGTCCCGAATGGTCGCGTTGATGCCGGGATTGGCAGCCTGTTGCAAGCCCTCCAGCACGGCAAATAGCCGCCCCAGCAAATAGGGTTGGTAATTGGTGTTCTCGTTCAGTTCCACTTCCAGCGCCTCCTTGTATTGATCAAATTTATCCGAGCCCCTTGTATTCCTCAGCAGAAAGGCCTTGATGATCGCCGCCCGTCCCCGCGTTATTCGGTGTTCAGCGCGTATACGCAGTTCTACCTGCTCCAGCAGCAGCACGGGATATGGAAGCCCCTGCAGCACCGAGCGAACAAGCGCGCCGGAGAGCAGCGGTGATGGCGATTTGTCGCGGGACTTTTGATTCACTGTTTCGTCCAGCATCTGCCGGAAGGAGAGTACCGATCGCATGTCAAAATCAGGCTTCACGATGCGCATGCGTTCATGGTGCGCCGCGAGGTTCTTCGCAAAATCGCCAAAGGTATTTTGCAGGAAGAAGCGCACTGCCAACCTCGCCGCATTCGGCGAAAGTCCAAGGACATAGAAGTGCTCATCAGGGCTCAAATCACTTTCCCGCCAGGTTACATTGCGCCCGGCAGCCAATCCCTTCAATGCGTCAAACAGGTCGTCATCTGTCAGTGCCGCGTCTTCGCCGAACATTGCGGCAAAACAGGCCGCATAGCCGTCGTTCCCGCTTTCCGCCCAGAATACAATGGTGGCGTCACTCAGGCGGAGATGGTGCCCCTGCTCTGCGATCATGTAGTTCAGCGCAGCGCTGTAGGCGAAAGCAGCCCTTTCACTGACCGGGGCGTTCAAGCCCTGTCCTCCGTCGCGACCAAAGGATTCAAACGCCGGAGCGTTGAAACCCACCAACGTCGTGCCCATCGGCTGGCCGCCCGCCACGCCCCTGATGCTCGGGTGAATGCGCGCCGGTATCCCTTCCTCACCCGTCACAAGGCAACGCATGGTCCGACCATCGCCTGTGTTGTTATAGTGATCGTCCCAGGCTTGCTGGACCTCCGTCCAGTTTTCAACATCGCTTTGCCCGTAGGCAAAGGTGATATTGGCCCCGCCCAGCAGATCATCCATAAACGGCGCAAGCAATTCACAGTCCCTGGCGGCCTGCGGCTGCCAGCTTTCAAAGAATCGACATATGGCGCGTGCCGGAGCGCTGTCCACAGCTTTAAGCAGTTCAATGTGCAAGTCTCGACACGCTTCAAAACATTTGACGGTGCGTTCCGGCTTTCCCTTGTTGTCCAGCCCCAGGATATAGGTTGAGTTGTCGCAGAGGAAATTGGAAACAATACCAACGGAGCGTTTTACCTGCGCGGGCAGGTTCATCGCCATGGGCACCATCACCTTTTTCTTGCCTCGTTCAACCTCTATCATCCGCGGAAGCACATGCACCAGCTGTCCTTCATCATTGATTTGCAGGGCATAGGAAACCTTCACCGGCTGCCAGCCGGGTCTCTCCAACTTGCCGTCCCGAACCAAGCGGTCGTAATACCGATTGAGCGATTGCAGGATCATCGAACCACCTCGCAATTCGAGACATCCACAACGCCATTTTGCATTTGAGCGCGGAAGAACATGGGCGCGATATCGTTCAGGTCCGAGTAATCCATGTCGTACAGCATCCATCCCAGATCCCGGGATTCCGGGATCGTCGGGATCTCCCCATTCTCCCACAGGGCAAAATGTGCGGAACATTCCCGACAGCCGAGGTATGGTTGGGCAAAAGCCTGACCCCGACGAAGCCGACGCTTGATAATGTCCTGGAATTTCCCTGGGTTGTCGGAAGGCGCCGCACGATCCGTCATTTCAAAATGAGCTTCAATGACGTAATGCACATCCTTCAGCATCAACGACGCCCTCTGCTGGATATGCTCCGATGTTGCGAGATACAGCGGTTTAATGCCACCCTGCGCAACGGAGCGTAGATCAGATGCCAGTATCTTGGCGTCCACTTCATTGCGACGAAGGTTGGTAAAGCGTATGGGGTTCAGTATGTAGATTTTGTCAACCTTCCACACGAGGCCTGGATGATAATAGATCGCCTCCAGCATCCCTCGCGCCGCGCTGGGCGTCGGAATATCATAGGAAACGCGTTCCACTTTCATCTCTGGTCTGGTGAAGAGCGCATAATCTCCCCATACCTCCATCTTTACGGACAAGCTGTTCACTTCCTTTCGTCATGTTCTGAATGCATTATAACATAGCCTTTTTATCGGCTTCAACAGGAAATCTTCCCGGGCTGTCCAAAATTTCGTACTCGATCTCATTGTCTGCTAAATCCACAGCCCGCGCGCAATGTCTGACTCAATTTTCAGGCCGCACAGCGGATCATAGGCCTCTGAATCCGCCAGGATACCACAGTTACCCGCTACAACTTCAATCATGCCGGCATCAACCAGCTTCTCCCAATCCCAGGGATAGACACTGACTGCGCTTCGACCCAATCGCCGCATCAAACTGCGGCTGAACATTCCCTTCCGCAGCTGTTCAATGTCATCCGCATTCTCTTCGGTCGGAATATAGATTGTCCGTGTATCCGATTCAATCATGTGAAAGGACTCAGCGATGGATTTCATCTTCATCTGAGCGCACATCTCCAATATATGCCTGTCATCGAGCGATTGGTCACCTCTCTGCCAGTACAGCTGTTCAAAATAACGACGAATCGTAGTGCTGTCATCGAGATGCCATGAACCCTCCATTGCAATCTGTGCAGCCGCAGCATTGGGCTGAATCCCCTTTGGCACCCCTCTTTGCAGTGTGAAGACGACCACTTCACTCTCATCAGCAGTATGACGGCCCTCGCGATTGCAACGCCCAGCCGCCTGCAATATCGAATCCAACCCAGCCATCTCCCGCCAGACCTCAGGAAAGTCCACGTCCACTCCGGCTTCAATCAGGCTGGTAGAGACCACACGGCATTCTTCACCATCATGCAGCCTTTGCCGGATTTCATCTAGTGTCTTTGAACGATGATCCGGTGTCATACGCGTGGAAAGATGAAAACTGCCTTGCTTAGGCAACAGGGAAAACACTTCCTGAGCATCTTTACGCGTGTTTACGATACAAAGAACCGTCCTGCGTTTGACCAATTCGCTCGCCAATTCAGAGGTGTTCGTGTTTCTTTTCTGCTTATAATGCACTCGGCGAAAAAAAACCTGATGCTCTTTCACATCATTGCAAATCTCTGATGGGATCAGATCCTGTTGATACTCAGTAAAGAACCGATTCAAGGCGGGCTGTGTCGCCGTGCACAATACCGCCGTCGTATGATAATGGCTTACCAATTCCGCAATTGTCGATACGCAGGGTTTCAGATATGGCAGGGGCATCATCTGCGCTTCATCAAAAACAATAACGCTGTTGGCAATGCTATGGAGTTTTCTGCACCTTGAGGGTTTATTTGAGAAAAGCGACTCAAAAAACTGTACCGCTGTCGTTACAATCACCGGCGCATCCCAGTTTTCAGTCGCAAGCATTCGACGCAAGGCGTCCGGTGTTTCCATATCCTCATTTTCATCGCAGGCTATGCCGGAATGATGTTCAATGACATTCTCCTCGCCCAATATTGATTTAAAAACAGCGGCGTTCTGCTCAATAATGCTTGTATAAGGAATGACATAGATGACCCGATCCAGACTATGTTTTACTGCATGGGTCAACGCAAATGCCAGCGAAGAAACTGTCTTGCCTCCCCCGGTCGGAACTGTCAGTGTATATAGCCCATGATCATTTTCACCATTATTAATACAATCGCGAAGAATTGCGCAACGCCGACGGTTGATCTCTGTCTCGGGGGCCTCTAACCACGGTTGGATATGCTTTCGCAATTTATTCAGCAGCACATCCATGCCATCGTAATCACCACGAGGCATCTCGCCTTGCATAAAGCGTTCAGTATCAAGGAAATCTGCATCCACCAAGCAGGAGAAGATCATTCGAGTGTAAAACTGAGGCGCAAAGCTCGTTTTCATTATCCACTGCGGCAGCAGCATCGACTGGTCTATATTATTCTCCTGCCAAAATGGTGAATAATCCAAATTGCCAGACAAATCCTTACACATGCGACCAAAAAGCGTGCCGTCTCCCTCGGAAGCCATCCTACGGCTTCCCAAATCTGGCATGCCTCCATGGTGACCCGCAATGGCAATCGCTCCCGAGCCGTCCTTACACCGGTTCCAGGCTATCATGGCACCTGCCGTGGAATGATCTACTTTGGGTGTATGCTCCGGATCCGCCATACGTCTTTGTGCTGCTCTGCTGTATTTCCCTGCATCATGCAGAATACCAACGCGCTGTGCATGGAACTCTGCGTCAAATCGTTCTGCAAATTTCCCCGCCAGTTCAGCTACATCCAACAAATGTTCTCTTAACGGCTGAATTGTTCCGTCTTTTTTCCTGTGGCCAATATACACAGTATAGCACTCCTTTGCTATTCAATTCTGGTATCATTTCCCTCTTACATTCTTCCTTGCTCAGATCACGATATAGGAAAGATTTACATATATATGGTATATGGACGCGAAACAAGCATCATAGCATATCTTTTTCAATCATCCGAACCCATTTGGATAAAGCCTTATTCAATTGTACCATATAAGGAGAAATCCCACAATCAATAACATTCATCAGCCAGCGCTTCTACACAAGCCTTTTCAAGAAGCCGTACCCCACGCTGGCAAAGGACTTCATTAACCACGCAGAGCTGGAAATCGCAAAGAGCTTCCGCAGCAGCGCCGCCTGCATCCAGAGCTGGCTCCAGGCCCTGAAGAATGGCAAGCGCTTCATCATCAGCGTGGCGGGCAAGGCTGAAAAGGGTGTCGCCCTGATCGTGGGAGAATGAAAAAACGGAAGGGCAAAAGCTCCTTCCGACCAAATGTGATTCACGCAGTCACTGCTTCAACGCTTTCCTCGTAAATCCGATGTAGCTGCCAATGATCGCGGCTACGCCGATGAAGATGTTGTACGGGTCAACGATGGCCTTCCCAAAGGGAATGCCCCTTACCAGGTCCAGGACCAGAGCAACCAGGAAAAAGCTGATGATGCCATTGAGCAGGGATTTGATGATAATGTTCTTATTCATGATCTCTACCTCCTTTGAGCGCTTCGACGGAAATAGGTTCCTTTCAGACTGTAGTGGCGCTTAGCCCTCAGTTGTGTACTTATGGCCGCCCGCGTCGTAATACGTCACCTTCTGAGCGATGATGTCAGGCAGCTCGTTTTCCTTGGCTTTGACGATGATCGTGTACTCATGACCGTTTTCGTCGTAATACGTGACCTTCTGCTCAATGATCATCGGCTCCTCGCCGCCAGTGACTTTCTCCAGTTCATTCATCGCGATGGGCATGATGTTCTTCTGCCTCTATAATAAAAGTTGGGGTGAGCGAGAAAAAGGAAGACAAAGCAGCCACGAAC